>CAYXOM010000099.1:0-22271 GCA_964466565.1 uncultured Mycobacterium sp. | reverse complement strand
CGGGCCTGCTGGGAATCCTCTCCCGCGATCCGGGTGTCGCCGCCACCGCAGCGCTGACCGCGGCACCCAGGGCGGCCCGCGCCACCCGGGAGGCGTTCGGATGCGCGATGACCCGGGGACTGACCACCGCCCACGAGGCCGTGGTGATCCGCCCCGCCGCATTGCGCGCGCTGGACCGGGTGGACGTCGTCGTGATCGACCCGAGGGCGCTCTACACCTCCGAACTGGCGGTCACCCGGGTGCACGGGGTGGCCGACTCCCGGCGCAACGCCGCCTGGCAGGCCGCCCACGAGGCGCTCGGCGACGGCCTGATCGGCGCCGGCTGGCACCGGCTGTCGGCGATCGCAGGCGCCGGGCGGACCGGGGAGGTACTGGTCAGCCCGATCCGCGACCCGTTGGCGACCGCCGTGGTCAGCGCCGCCCGCCGGACCGGCGCGCGGGTGGTCTCGATCCACGACGACGGACTGCGCTCGCTCGGGCAGGGATTCGACGAACTGCGCCCGGCCGGTACCTCATCGGACGCCGCCCTGGCCGCCGCGGTCGGGGCATTCGCCGGCGAGGGCGCCACCGTGGCGCTGATCGCGAGCGCCCAGTTGCGAGTCCACCACGACGCGGCCGTCACCGTCGCCCTCAACGCCGCCGGCGAGACGCCATGGGGCGCCGACGTCTTCGTGCCGGACCTGGCCGCGGTGTGGCGGATCCTGCGGGCTGTTCCGGCTGCCCGCGACGCCGACCTGCGCGGGATCCGGCTGTCTCTGTCGGGGTCGGCAATCGGCGCGCTGATGCTGATTCCCGGCGTGCCCGGATACGGACCCGATGCGGTCAACTCCAGCGTCTTCGCCGGACTGTGGACCGGGTTCCGAACGGGCAGAGGTGTTTTCGGCGAGCCGCTGCCAGCTGCGGAGCCCGACCGCGAGTGGCACGGCCTGACCGCGGCGGAGGTTCGCCGCCTGCTGCCCCGACCGCGCAGCACCGGAGAGGACGGCCGGGAGCCGTCGCCCCGGCTGGCGCCGGCCCGGCTGGCCCGGCGCACCGGCGCGGCCGCCTGGTCGCTGGCCGCCGGCCTGGCCGGGGAGATCCGGGGCGACCTCGACGACCCGATCACCCCGATCCTGACCACCGGAGCGGTGGCCAGCGCCCTGCTCGGCTCGCCGCTGGACGCCGCCCTGGTCGCCGGGGTGCTGTTGACCAACACCGGCCTCGCCGCCCAGCAGCAGCTACACGCCGACCGCACGTTGCGCCGGCTGCTGGCCGTCCAGGACCCGCCGGCCCGGCTGCGGGTCGGACCGTTGGCCGACCGGGTCGACCGCGACGTCGCGGCCGCCGCGCTGCGGCCGGGGGACGTCATCGAGCTCCGGGCCGGAGAGGTGGTGCCGGCCGATGCCCGCATCCTGGAGGCCGACAACGTCGAAGTGGACGAGTCGCGACTCACCGGCGAGTCGCTGCCGGTGGCCAAGCAAACCGAACCCACGCCGGGCGCCCCGCTGGCCGAGCGGTCCTGCATGGTCTACGCGGGCTGCACGGTCGTGGCCGGGACCTGTCTGGCGGTGGTCACCGCGGTGGGCCGCGGCACCGAGGTAAGCCGGGCGATGGCGATGGCCCCCGGCACGTCCGGAGACATCGGCCTGAATCATCAGCTGGCACGTGTGACCGGGCGTGCGCTGCCGTGGAGCCTCGGCGGCGGGGCGCTGGTCGGGCTGCTGAGCACGCTGCGGGGCACGCCGCTGCGCGACGCCGTGGCCAGCGCGGTCGCGGTCAGCGTGGCGGCCGTGCCGGAGGGACTTCCGCTGGTGGCCACGCTGGCCCAACTGGCCGCCGCCCGCAAGCTCAGCGACCGGCACGTGCTGATCCGAAACTCCAACTCGGTGGAGGCGATGGCCCGCCTCGACGTCGTCTGCTTCGACAAGACCGGCACGCTGAGTCAGAACCGGCTGGAGGTCAAGCGGGTTCGCGCGGTGCGGGGCCGCCGGCGCCTCGACGTCGTCCAGGCCGCCGCCTGCACGGTCGTCGCCCATGACGGCCGCGCCGACCACGCCACTGACGAGGCGGTTCGCAAGGCCGCCGCCGAACTGGGCATCGCGGTCGACGGACGGGACGCCTACCTGCCGTTTCAGTCCGGACGGCCGTTCGCGGCCTCGCTGCACGGCCGGCGGTTGACCATCAAGGGCGCGCCCGAGGTGATCGGTGCCGCACTGGCGAAGGGGTCGCCGAGCCTGGCCCCGGGGATGGAGCAGCTCGCGGCCGAGGGGTTCCGGGTGCTGGCCGTCGCCGAGCGGACCCTTACGGCCCGGCAGGCCGCGACGGCGGCGTCGGACCCGGCGGCGATGGAGCGACTCTGCCGCGGCGCGCTGCGACCGATCGGGCTGATCGGCCTGGCCGACTCTCCGCGACCGACGGCGGCGGCCCTGCTCGCCGGTCTCGGCCGGCGCGGGATCGGGGTGCGGCTGATCACCGGCGATCATCCGGTGACGGCGGCGGTGGTGGCCGGCGAGCTGGGCCTGGAGGTCACCGCCGGCCAGGTGGTAACCGGCACGCAGTGGGAGGCGATGTCGGCGGACGAACGGGCCGGCGCCGTGGCACGGGGCCGGGTGTTCGCCCGGATGTCCCCCGAGCACAAAGTCGAGGTCGTGCAGGCCCTCGAGGACGCCGGGCTGGTGACCGCGATGGTCGGCGACGGCGCCAACGACGCCGCCGCCATCCGGGCGGCCAGCGTCGGCATCGGGGTGGCCGCGCCCGACAGCGACCCCGCCCGGACCGCCGCCGACGTACTGCTGCTCGACGGGCATATCGAGGCGCTGCTGGATGCCCTCGGCGAGGGCGAGCAACTGTGGCGCCGGGTGCAGTCGGCGGTGTCGGTGCTGCTGGGCGGGAATGTGGGCGAGGTGAGCTTCGCGCTGCTGACCGCGATGCTGACCGGACGTTCGGTGCTCAACGCCCGCCAGATGTTGCTGATCAACATGCTCACCGACGCGCTTCCCGCCGCCGCGCTGGCCGTCAGCGACCAGAGCGGCGCGGGCACCCTGGCCTACGACGAGGCGGCGATGTGGCGCGCGATCGCGGTGCGGGGCGCGGCCACCACCTCCGGCGCGGGCCTGGCCTGGCTGCTGGGCAGCGTGACCGGCACGTCCCGCAGGGCCGCGACCATCGCCCTGATCGGGCTGGTCTCGACGCAACTGGCACAGACCCTGGCCGACTCCCGTAGCCCGCTGGTGGTGTCCACCGCGGCCGGGTCCTTCCTGGCACTGGCCGCGGTGATCAGCACCCCGGGCCTCAGTCAGCTGTTCGGCTGCACGCCGGTGGGCCCGGTGGGCTGGGGGCAGGCCTTCCTGGCCACCGGCGCGGCGTCGATTCTCGGCGCCTACGTGCCCGGCCTGCTCGAGACGGTGCTCGGCTCAGTCGTGGACGACGACGACGCCGGCCAGCACCAGGACCGCGTAGACCTCGCGGAAGGCCGGGGTCAGAAGCCGGGCCGCCCCGTCGACAAGGGTGTCAGGACGCATCAGGCTGGAGAAATCGGGCATACGACAAGGCAAGCCCGGCGGGATAAACCCCGGGCGATGCAGAAGTGAACGGGAGATGAACATGGTGCTGACGAGGACCCGGGACCTGATGGCTGCCCAGCGCGACGCCTCCCGAAGAGTTGCCCAGGCCCGCAACTACTCGGTGGAACTGCCGATCATCGGGCGGATCCCGGTCCCGCCGCCCGAGCAGCTGGCGATCTACGCGGCACTGGGCGGGCTGGCCGTGCTCGAACTCATCGACTGGCCGGTGGCGGTGGCCATGGGCGTCGGCTCGACGCTGGTGGCGCGCCACCTGTCGGATCTGGAGGCCCGCGAAGCCGAACTGGCCGAGGCGATCGGCGCCGAGGAGTCCCCCGCCGCCGAACCTGCGCCGCGCGAGCGCCCGGCGAGCACGGCACCGGCCGCGAAGGCGCCCGGTGCGTCGGCCCGTAAGGCGCCCGCCAAAAAGGCCACCGCGAAGAAGGCACCCGCGAAGAAAGCGGCCGCTAGGAAGGCCGCCGCCAAGAAAGCACCTGCCAAGAAGGCGGCAGCCAAGAAGGCCGCCGCCAAGAAGACGCTGTCCTAGCCTGGCGCCCGCTACCCGCCGATCCGTGCGGCGGCGAACGCGGCGGCCTGACTGGCCAATCCGGCCGGGACGTAGCTGACGTGGGCGATCATATCCGCCCCGGATGAGCAGATCGGGTCGCCGGGAATGCACAGGTCAATGGTCTTGGCAGAGTACGGCGGGCTGACCGAGGGCAGCGGGGCTCCACCGGCGAGCATCCGGGAGAACTCGCTGGAGGGGTCGCCGAACAGGGCGACGGCGGCGACCCGGTCGGCCGCCGGACCCGGCAGCTCGGCGGTGGACATCTCGGTGACGGCCGCACCCTGGGAGTACCCGCCCAGCACCAGGTCGGTGGCAGGACAGGACGTCAGCACACCCGCGATGAACGCGGTGGCGTCGGCCGTCCCGGCGGCGGCGCTGCTCAGGTAGTCGTCGCTGGCGGGGTAGTTCACCGGGTAGAGCCCCACCGTCCGGCCGGGCAGTTGCGCGCCCAGCGAGTCGGTGAACGCCTGCCCGACGAATCCGGGGCCCGGGGGCTCGTTGGTGCCGCGGGCGAACACGACCTGCACCTCCGGGCACGGGGCCGCCGAGGCGACGGGCGCGGCGGGTGCCGCGCTCAGCGACAGCCAGGCCGCCGCGAGCGCAACGGCAGGGATGCGGAGTCTTTCCGGCAGGGTCATCCCTCGATGCTGGCACACCCGTCCGGCGGCACCCGTGCCCGCCTCACCGGCGCGCCCTGACCCAGGCGGAGTACGAGGTGAGAGGCCCGGAACCCGGCCGGCGCAGCCACGGCCACGGATGAACCGAGACGACGTCGAGTCGGGCGGCCCGGGATCGCCAGCCCGGGACCGGGGCGAACGTGGCCGCCAGCGGCATCGCGGCGAGCACCTCCACCGGGTCGCCCCGCCACAGCCGCACCTCCCGGCGGACGCACAGATCGGCCAGCGACTCAGCCAGGAACAGCAGCCGGTGCGCGGCCAGCCGCAGGCCGCGCAGCAGCGGCTCGTCGAAGACGAAGACCACCGGAAGCTCCGGGAACGCCGCCGCCGCCGGGTCACGGTCCCCGAGGCTCTCGGCGGTGATCCAGACCGCCTCGGGAGTCCCCGACGTCCGGGCCGTTGCCGGTCCGGCGGTGGCCTCGACGTCGTCGTCGCGCCGCAGCCGCGGATCCGGACGTTCCAGCGGCCGTCGTTCGGCGATCGGCGGCCAGTCCCCGACCGGGCATGCCCGTTCCAGCGGGCACGTCGCGCACAGGCCCGGCGCGCGCTTCTCAACCTGCCATCGGGAGAACCCGTACGGCTTGCCGGTCAGGGCACCGGTGGTCCACTGCCAACCCAGCCGGTTCGCCGCCCGGGAGCCGTCGATCAGATGCCGGTACATAAGGTCCTCGCCGTCCCGCCACCCCCGGCCCGCCCGCACACTCCAGTGCGACGCCAGCCACATGCGGGTCTGATTCGGAAGCCAGCCCTCGCTCAGCAACTCGGCCCGGGCCGATTCCAGGCAGCGCGCGGACGAGGCCCACGGATCCGGGCCGTCGCCGGTTCGCTCGTCGACGGCGAACCGCAGAGATCGGCGCGACCCGGCGCCCAGGCGCGCGTAGAGATGGCGCGCGTACTCCTGCCACAGCAATTCGTCGCGGAACTTCGCCACGTCCTGCGGCGGGCCGCCGGCCACGTGATCCCACACCTCGCGCAGGGTCAGCAGACCGTGGCGGATGTAGGGCGAGAGCCGCGAGGAGCCGCGGCCGGTGCGGGGCCAGACGTTGTTGCGGCGGCGGGCGTAGCCCGCAACGTCGTAGTCGCGCAGGGCCGTGTCGGCGGCGCGCTGGCCACCGGGAAAGGCCGGGGACGCACCGGCCAGGTCCCCGGGAGCCGGCGGGCCGGCCAGGTCGCCCAAATGGCGTTGCACCCAGTCGACGAGGCCCGGCCCGGGCTCCGGCGGATCAGTGAGGCGCCGGGCAGACATACCGGCATTCTGCCCGGACGCATCACCGCCTGGGACCGTGGCAGCAGAGACGGCCCGGCGGGGGGTCAAACCCCGTAGCCAGCCGCCCATGGGTTCGATCACCGCCGGCCGGTACACCGGGGCCGCATCATCGGCAGCGTCCTGAAGGTGCTCGGCGGTCTGCCCGCCCAGATCGTCGGCCCCGCCTTCAAGGCCACCTCGCTGACGACCTACCTCAGGAAGCCGCTCACCCTGATCAAGCACCGCGACGACCGGGAGTTCCTGGCCCACGTCGAGGCCGTCGACGGGGTGATGAACAGCATGCTGGCCTATCCCGGGCGTGCGACCCTGCAGGTCTACCAGCGGTTGGTGCAGCAGAACGACCTGGCCGACGGCAAGATTCGGGGGCCGAACAAACTGGTCGATCTCGCCGAGGTGCGGGTGCCGGTGCTCAACGTCGCCGGCAGCAGCGACGTGCTGGTCCCCGTCCCCGTCGCCCACCACGTCGGAGGGCTGCTGCCCAACTCCCCCGACGTCCGGCTCGCCGAGGCCCCGGGCGGGCATCTGGGGGTTCTGACCGGGCGCTCGGCGCCGTCGACGACCTGGCAGGTCATCGACGACTTCCTCGACGACCAGTCTGCCTGAGCGGCCGGGCCCGGTTCGGGCGTGGCAGAGCCGCGATGCGCGACGCATGATGGAGTGATGAACACCCGATCCGGACCTCTCGTCGCCGGCGCGCTCGCCGCCCTGATCCTGTCCGGCTGCGCCGGCGCCCCGGCGGGCGACGACGCCTCGCGGCAGACGTCGCCGGCCGGGTCCGGCGTCGCCGTGGCCCCCGGGGGAGCCGCGGCGGTCACCGCCGACAAGCAGCGACAAGCCCAGCAGCTCGCCGAGGAGGCCGAGAAGATCATGCTGGACCCCGACTTGCCCCCCCGCGACAAATACCCGAAGGCGCTCGGGATGTTCCGCGACGCCCTCAAGATCGATCCGGGCAATGCTCTGGCCACGCAGAGCATCACGCTGATCGAGGACATCTACAAGAGTATGGGGCGGCCGGTTCCGGAAACCACGTGAGAGCGCGAAGGAGTGAGACACCCACCTACCTCGCCGCCCGACTGAAGGGATTCACCGCGTGGGCACGACCGAACTGGTCCACTACACACTCGGCCGCGGGATCGCGCGTATCGAACTGGACTCCCCACATAACCGCAATGCGCTGTCCAAGCAGCTGATCGCCGAGCTCGCGGCGCACCTCGCCACCGCCGCGACCGACCCTGACGTGCGTGCCGTGGAACTCAGGCACACCGGTCCGGTGTTCTGCGCCGGCGCCGATCTGAGTGAGGCGGCCGGTGGTCAGCCGTCGACGACGCCGATCATCGACATCATCCGCAGCATCATCGACATGCCGAAGCCCGTGGTCGCACGCCTCGCCGGGCATGTCCGCGCAGGCGGGCTGGGCATCGTCGGGGCATCCGACATCGTGTTCGCCTCTCCGGCGGTGACTTTCGCCTTCACCGAGGTCCGGTTGGGGCTGGCTCCGGCGATGATCACCCTGACCACGCTGGGCCGCATGTCCGAGCGCGCCGCCAGCCGCTACCTGCTCACCGGCGACACCTTCGAAGCGGCGGCCGCGGTGGACGCCGGACTGATCACCGCCGCCGTCGACGACCTCGACGAAGCCACCGAGAAGCTCTACGACCAGTTCCGGCTCTGTTCCCCGCAGGGCCTGGCCGAGACCAAGGCGCTGACCACACGGGCCACCCGGGCGGCCGTCGAGGAGCGAGCAGACCACCTCGCCGCCCTCTCCGCTCGGTTGTTCGCCACAGACGAGGCGAAGGAGGGAATGCAGGCGTTCCTGGAGAAGCGCCCTCCCCGCTGGGCGGCACCGTCATGACCGCCGGTGACACGATCGCGCAGCATCAATCCGAGAGCAGATTGCCCTTCCGGCCTTCCAGCGGAATCTCGCCGGCGATCTTGCCGAGCACGCGCCCCGGCCAGGCATAAGGCTGGCTGTGGCGGGCAAAGAGCCGCCCGTCGGTCTCGGCCCGCAGTTCGGTCTCCTCGCCAAGCGGGTCGATCACCGTGGCGACGAGATCGCCCTTGCGAACCCGATCACCCAGCCGCCGGCGATAGGCGACCAGCCCGGTGACCGGCGAACGGACTTGCGCCATCGCCGTCAGCGCTGTCGCTTCGCAGGACAGCGCCGGATTCCCGGAAGGCCCGTCGACGAAGCCGCGTCCGGCCAACATGCGCAGCAGCGCCATGGCCTGATCGGCGGCGCGTTCGGGATCGACATCGTCATTGCAGCCCATCTCGAGGGTGGCGGCGAGGCAGGCCGGCGGGATGGGCAGACCTGGGCGATCACCTCCGCACCCAGGCATCTGAGGGAGTCGGCATAGGCCGGCTTGACATCCACCTTGAGGCGGATGACGGCCTCGCGCGCATGAACGTTCGGACCGACGTAAACCTGAAGGGAATCGATATTCATAGCGGCATCCTGACCAAGCGACGAAGCGACGGGCACTCACCTACCGGCGCGCGGCCGCCAAGAGCCACGCAACGCCATGAAACCTACTCCAACCTGGGATCATCCGCAGGACGGGCGAGGCCCCAGCCGAACGTCAAGCACCGCCGCCAGCGGCGAACTCATCCAGGGCGTCGGCAAACTGATCGACCGCCCAGTCGATCTCATCGGCGGTGATCACCAGAGGCGGCGCGAACCGAAGTGTCGATCCGTGGGTGTCCTTCACCAGCACACCGCGGGCGGCCAGCGCCCGGCTGAGCTGCTTGCCGGTTCCCAGGCGCGCGTCGATGTCGACACCGGCCCAGAGTCCCATCCCGCGCACATCGAGGACGCCCCGGCCGATCAGCGATCGCAGGCGGGCGTGGAGGTGCTCACCGAGTTGCGCGGAGCGCTGCTGGAACTCGCCCCGGCGCAGAATTCCCACGACTTCGCTGCCGATGGCGCAGGCCAGCGGATTGCCCCCGAACGTCGAGCCGTGCTCCCCGGGCTTGAGGACGCCGAGAACGCCACGGTCGGCGACCACGGCCGACAACGGGACGACGCCGCCGCCCAGCGCCTTGCCGAGCAGATAGATGTCCGGCACGACCCCCCAGTGATCGCAGGCGAAGGTGCGACCGGTGCGCCCCAGGCCGGACTGGATTTCGTCAGCGATCAGCAGGACATTCCGCCGGCTGCACACGTCACGAAGCCGGGGAAGGTAGTCGTCCGGTGGGACAACGACACCCGCCTCGCCCTGGATGGGCTCGACGAGCACCGCGACAGTGTCCTGGTCGATCGCGGCCGCGACGGCGTCGGCGTCGCCGAACGGGGTTGACCGGAATCCCGGCGTGAAGGGACCGAACCCCGCGCGCGCGGAGTCGTCCGAGGAGAAGCTGACGATGCTGATCGTCCGGCCGTGGAAGTTGTTGGCGGCGACGATGATGTTGGCCGTACCCTCTGGCACACCCTTGACGTCGGTACCCCATTTGCGCGCGACCTTGATCCCGCTCTCGACGGCCTCCGCGCCGCTGTTCATCGGCAACACCATGTCCTTGCCGCACAACTCGGAGAGCGCCGTGCAGAACGAACCAAGACGGTCGGAATGGAAGGCCCGGCTGACGAGGGTCAGCTCATCGAGTTGCCGATGAGCGGCTGCGATGATCTCAGGGTTGTGATGGCCGAAGTTGACCGCGGAGTAGGCGGCCAGACAGTCCAGGTACCGGCGGCCCTCGACGTCGGTGATCCACGCACCACGAGCGCTCGTCGCCACCACCGGCAGCGGTGAGTAGTTGTGCGCGGTGTGCGCATCCTCGAGGGCGATCGCCTCCGTCGTCGCCGACGCCGTGGAGGCGAGAGTTCCGCTGAGGATCATGAGTGGATCTCCAATGTGCAGCATTTGACCGAGCCGCCGCTCTTCAGAAGCTCGGACAGATCGACGCCGATGGGATCGAAACCGGCCCGGCGCAGCTGTTCGGCGTATTCGGTCGCCTGCTCCGGGTGAACCACGTTCTTGCCGTCGGAGACCGCGTTGAGTCCCAGAGCGTAGGCGTCGGCGGTGCCCACCGCGATCGCCTCCGGGAACGATTCCTGTATTCGGAGCCGGGATGACTCGCTGAAGGCCGGCGGGTAGTAGGCGATCGTGGTGTCGTCGAGAACCGTCAGCGCGGTGTCGAGATGGTAGAACCGGGGATCGACGAGCTCGAGTGTGACCACCGGCATCCCGGTGATCTCGGCCACCTCCCGGTGGGCTCGCGAATCCGTCCGGAAACCCGTGCCGGCCAGAATCAGCCCGCCCGCAACCAACAGGTCGCCCTGCCCCTCGTTGACGTATCGGGTGTTCACCGGTTCATAACCCTGGCGGGCCATCCAATCGGCGTAGGCCACCGACTCACCCTCCCGTTCGGCGTGCTTGAAGCGCGCGACGATGGCAGCACCGTTGACGATCAAGCCTGCGTTGGCGGCGAAGACCATGTCCGGCAGGCCGGCCACGGGCTCGACGACGTCGACGGTGTGCCCGAGGGCGCGATAGGTGTCGCGCAGCCTCCCCCACTGCGCGTTCGCACGACCGACGTCGACCGCTGTGCTGGTGTCCATCCAGGGATTGATCGCGTACTGGACGTCGAAAAACTCCGGGCGGGTCATGACGTAGTGGCGGAGGCGGGCGTTTCGCGTCTGCCGTGTCCGCGCGCTCTCCGAGGCGATGCCAGACTTGGTTGTCATAAATCAACGGTATTGCAGCGACCGGACACAATCAATCTTTACTCATTGCGTGTCTCGGCTGTTATTGTTGCGCAGAGATCCCATTGGCAGTTATTTGTTGCGCACCACCCAGCGGAAGGGGCCGGCCGGCGGATGAACCGTCTCGATGACACCGATGAGCGCATTCTGGCCGAGCTGGCCGACAACGCCAGATCGACGTTCGCCGACATCGGCTCGCGGGTGAAACTGTCCGCCCCGGCGGTGAAGCGTCGAGTGGACCGGATGGTCGACTGCGGCGTCATCCGCGGATTCACCACGGTGGTCGACCGCAATGCCCTGGGCTGGACCACCGAGGCTTACGTGCAGGTCTTCTGCCAGGGAAGAATCGCACCGGGCGAGCTACGCACAGCCTGGGGTGACATCCCCGAGATCGTGAGCGCGGCGACCGTCACCGGAACGGCGGATGCCATCCTGCACGTCTTGGCCCGTGACATGCAGCATCTGGAGGCGGCCCTGGAGAGGATTCGGTCATCTGCCGAGGTGGAGCGCAGCGAAAGCATCGTCGTGCTCTCCAATCTCATCGATCGCTCCCGCCCATGAGTCGCCGAGCCGTCGTGAGCGATGTTCGCCCGCAGGACCTGGCCGACCGGGCGGTGGACCTCGTCCGGCACTGGCTGGCTGAAGCCGCGAAGGTGCCCGCCGACTCATCGGCGGAACAGTTGGCCGCCGTCCTGAAGGACCCCAACGGCCTGGAGTTCACCGTCGGTTTCGTCGACGGAGTGGTCCGCCCCGAGGACTGCCGCGTCGCCGCCGCGAATCTGCGGAGGCTCACCGCGAAGACTCCGGCATTCCTGCCCTGGTATATGCGCTTCGCGGTGACACTCGGAGGGAGGCTGGCCGTGGTGTTTCCACGGCTCGTCATCCCCTTGGCGCGCAAGGTACTTCGCATGATGGTCAGCCACCTCATCATCGACGCCAGCGAAGCGAAACTGGGCAGGTACATCGCGAAGATCAGAAAGGAAGGGGTCAACCTCAACGTCAATCTGCTCGGCGAGGCGATTCTGGGCGAGGCGGAGGCCGCACGCCGGCTGGCGGGAACCGCCGAGTTGCTGGCCCGCGACGACGTCGACTACGTGTCGATCAAGGTGTCCTCCACCGTCGCTCCGCATAATCACTGGGCGTTCGACGACGCCGTCGATCATATTGTCGACAGGTTGGCACCGCTCTACCGCCGGGCGGCTTCCGCCGTGCCCGCCCGAAAGTTCATCAACCTGGACATGGAGGAGTACAAGGACCTCGAGTTGACCATCGCGGTGTTCACCCGCCTGCTCGACAGCGCTGAGTTCAGCGAACTCGAAGCCGGGATCGTTCTGCAGGCCTACCTGCCCGACGCGCTGTCGGCGATGATCCGGCTACAGGAGTGGGCCGCGGCCCGTGTCGCAGCCGGCGGCGCCCCGATCAAGGTACGGGTGGTCAAGGGTGCAAACCTGCCGATGGAATCGGTGGACGCCGATCTGCACGGCTGGCCGCTGGCGACCTGGCACTCCAAGCTGGAGACGGACACCTCCTACAAAACCGTACTCGACTACGCGATGCGACCGGACCGGATCCGCAACGTCCGCATCGGGGTCGCCGGCCACAACCTCTTCGACGTCGCACTCGCCTGGCTGCTCGCCCAGGAGCGCTCGGTCACCGCGGGAGTCGACTTCGAGATGCTGCTCGGTATGGCCGCGGGCCAGGCCGAGGTGGTTCGCAGGGAGGTGGGTTCGCTCCTGCTCTACACCCCGGTGGTGCATCCGGCTGAATTCGATGTGGCGATCGCCTATCTGATTCGTCGCCTCGAGGAGGGCGCCTCCCAGGAGAACTTCATGTCCGCGGTTTTCGAGTTGGAACGGGACCTGCAGGCAGACGGAACTCTTTTCGGGCGGGAGGAACAGCGCTTCCGCGACTCACTGGCGGCGCTGACCGACGAGGTGCCGCCGCCGCACCGGATTCAGGACCGTCGCCTCGCGCCGTGCCCGGCCCCCTCCCACGGTTTCGCCAACTGCCCCGACACCGACCCGGATCTGCCCGGAAACCGTGAGTGGGGCGCACGGATCGCCGGGCGGATGCGCGGCTCGCTTCTCGGCGAGGCGACGGCCGATCCCGGCTGGGTTCGCTCGCAGGCCGAGCTCGACCGGATCATGGCCGGAGCCCTCGGAGCCGCCACCGCATGGCAAGGCATGGGAAGCGACGCCCGGGCCGCGATCCTGCACCGCGCCGGAGACGTTCTCGAGGCCAAGCGGGCCGAGTTGCTGGAGGTGATGGGCACCGAGTGCGGCAAGACGCTCGACCAGGGCGACCCTGAGGTCTCCGAGGCGATCGACTTCGCTCATTACTACGCCGAGCTGGGACGCGAGCTCGACGATGTCAGCGGCGCGCGGTTCGTGCCGCCGAGCCTGACGGTCGTGACACCGCCGTGGAACTTCCCGGTCGCGATCCCCGCCGGGTCCACTCTGGCCGCACTGGCCGCGGGCTCGGCGGTGGTGATCAAACCTGCGGCAGAGGCCAGGCGCGCCGGCGCCGTCATGGTCGAGGCCCTGTGGGAGGCGGGGGTTCCGCGCGACCTGCTCGCCTACATTCAGTGCAGCGAGCGCGATCTGGGCTCTGCCCTGGTCGCCCATCCGAAGGTCGACCGGCTCATCCTCACCGGCGCCTACGAGACCGCCGAGTTGTTCCGATCATTCCGTCCCGATCTGCCCCTGCTGGCCGAGACCTCCGGCAAGAACGCAATCATCGTCACCCCGTCGGCCGATCTGGATCTGGCCGTCAGAGACGTCGTGCATTCGGCTTTCGGCCACGCCGGCCAGAAGTGTTCCGCCGCCTCCCTGGTGGTGCTGGTGGGAAGCGTCGCGGATTCCCCGCGGTTCCGGGGTCAGCTGATGGACGCCGTGAGCTCCCTGAAGGTCGGCTACCCGTGGGATCTGAGCACCCAGATGGGGCCGTTGATCTCCCCGGCCGAGGGCAAACTCCTCCGCGGGCTCACCACGCTCGGGGACGGGGAGTCCTGGCTGTTGACCCCGCAGCAGCTTGACGACTCCGGCAGGCTGTGGAGTCCCGGGGTGCGCCACGGCGTGCGGCGCGGTTCTGAGTTCCACCGCACCGAGTACTTCGGACCGATCCTCGGAGTCATGGCCGCCGCGTCGCTGGAAGAGGCCGTGGCGATGGTCAATGAGGTTGACTACGGACTCACCTCCGGCCTGCACTCCCTGGACCCCGAGGAGATCGGCTACTGGATGGAGCACATCGAGGCCGGCAACATCTACGTCAACCGGGGGATCACTGGGGCCATCGTGCGGCGCCAGCCCTTCGGCGGCTGGAAGAGATCGGCGGTGGGCTCCGGGGGGAAGGCCGGCGGGCCGAACTATCTGGTCGCGATGGGCTCCTGGCGCGATGCCCCGCTGCCGCCCGGTACCGGCGCGGTGACCGGCGTTGCGGCCCGGATCCTCGAATCGATGCACGGACACGAGCACCGCGACTGGCTCGCCGAGGCGTTGAGCGACGACGCCCGCCTGTGGGCCGGCGAGTTCGGCGTCGCCAAGGATGTGTCCGGGCTGTTCGCCGAGCGGAACGTGTTCCGGTACCGGCCGGTGCCGGTGGTCATCCGATTCAAGGCAGCGACTTCGGGGCGTGGGGTAGCCGAACTCGCCCGGGTCGCCGCGGCGGGACTCCTCGCCGGCGCTCCCCTGACCGTCTCGACCGCTGTCGACGTACCCGGTCCTCTGGGGAATGCCTTACGCGCGGCCGGCGTCTCCGTGGCGGTCGAGGACGGCGAAGCCTGGACCGCTCGCGCCGTCCGGCTGGCGCATACCGGCACGGCGCGCATTCGCCTGATCGGGGCGAGCGCCTCCGCGACGGCCCAGGCGGTCGACGGCTCCCCGGATGTCGCGATCTACGCATCCGACGTGGTGTCGGCCGGCCGGGTGGAACTGCTCACGTTCCTGCGTGAGCAGGCGGTGTCCATCACCGCACACCGGTACGGCACGCCGAACCATCTCAGTGACGCGGTGATCTGAGCCCTTCGGCCTCGCCTCCCGGCCCGGGCCCGCGGACCCCGGTACGCTTCCGGCCCATGAACCGCTCGATGATCGCTGCCCTGGGGTCCGCAGTCCTCGCCGTGGGCGCCACCGCAGGATGCGCCACCAGCGGGGAGAGACCCGCCGAGCCGACCCCCACCACCGCGGCGATGACGACCACCGCGTCACCCGCGCCCACCACCCCGACGGTCACCACCACGGTCACGACCACGGTCACGACGATGACCACGTCGCCCTCACCGACGGCCACCACCACCGCCACCAGTTCACCGATGGTCGGAGGGATGACCGAGTGCACCAAGGAGGCACTGGCCGAGCCGGCGACCGCGGCGGCGCAGGCGTTGGGACCGAACAACATCTACACCCTGGACACCCTCGACTGCGCGGACGGATGGGCGGTGACCAGCGGTGTGCTCTCCAGCACCGACAACCCGGACATGGGGGCTCCGACGTCGTTCGTCTTCGAGCAGCAGGGCCAGTTCTGGATTCCCAAAGACAAGGCCCAGGTGTGCGGAACGAACCCGGTCACGACCACCCCGCCGGCCGATGCGGAGATCCCGGCGGAACTCTTCCTGGCGGGTTGCGCCGCGGGCTGAGATCATCTCGCGTAGGGCGGGCGGGGCTCGAACCCGCGACCAACGGATTATGAGTCCGCGGCTCTAACCAACTGAGCTACCGCCCCCGGGCGACGACGATACGCGAGCTAGGTATTGCGCAGCGTGCGCGCAAGGCCCTTGTTGACCGCCTTGAGGGTGGCGATTCGCGCGAACTGCTTGTTGTTGGCCGGGATCACGTGCCAGCGTGCGCCGTGGGCGGTGGTGCGCAGGATCTTCTGGTCCACCGCGGTGATGTACTCCTCCCACTTCTCCCGGTTTCGGTAGTCCTCCTCGGTGATCTTGTGCTTCTTGTAGGCGGTCTGCTCGCGGGCGGCGAAGCGCGCCAGCTGCTCCTCCGGCGAGATGTGGAGCCAGAACTTCGCGACGTAGTAGCCGCGCTGGACCAGTTGATCCTCGAAGTCGTTGATCTCGTCGTAGGCGCGCTGCCACTCCGCGGGCGAGGCGAAGCCCTCCAGCCGCTCCACCAGCACTCGGCCGTACCAGGTGCGGTCGAAGAGGACGGTCTTGCCCGCCGGGGGGATGTCGCGCCAGAACCGCCACAGGTAGTGATACCGGCGCTCCTCCTCGGTGGGGGCGGCCACCGGGATCACCCGGTAGTCGCCGGCCTCCAGCGCAGCGGTGATCCGTCGGATCACCCCACCCTTCCCGGCGGCGTCCCAGCCCTCGAAGGCCAGCACCATGCCGACCCCACGTTTCCGGGCCCGCAACGCCAGGCGGTGCAGCCGGCCCTGCTGCTCGGCCAGCTTCTCGCGGTAGGACTCGCGGTCCATCGACTGCGACAGGTCGATCGCCGAGAGCACGTTGGCCTCGGCGTCGAAGTCGGTGAACATCTCCGGCGCCAGCGCCGGGGTGCCGTGCTTGGGGGTACCCAGCCGGCCGTTGATCGCGGCGAGAATGGTGCGCGCCACGGTCAGGTCGCGGTAGCGGTCGTCGGTGGATTCGACGATGGTCCAGGGCGCGCCGGTGACGGAGGTATCGCGCAGGATCCGCTCGGCGATCGGCAGCACCGGGCCGAGCGTGTCCAGCACGGCCCAGTCCCGGCGGTCCACCTGCCAACCCATCTCGGGGTGCTTCTCGGCCTTCTTGAGCTTCTTCTTCTGCTCCTTGGCCGGGGTGTGCAGGAAGAACTTGAGGATCAGCGCCCCATCGGCGACCAGCGCGGTCTGCATCGCGGTGATGTGGCGAAGCCACATGGAGAATTCCGGCTCGGCGATCTCGCCGTCGGCGCTGGCAGCGGCCATCCGCATGAGCCCGCCGACGAACAGCGCGGCGCGACCCTTCGGCGGCAGCGACCGCCACAGCCGCCACAGTTGCGGACGCAGCGCCTCCTCCTCGGTGGGCTCAGCGAACACCCGGGTGTCCAGATAGCGGGAGTCCATCCACTCGTTGAGCCGGTTGACCAGAGCGTTGGCCGCCAGCCGGTCGTCGCCGGCGATCCAGATCACCACCGGGAAGCCAGCCTCGCGCAGCAGGTCGTACTGGGCGTTGACCAGCCCGACGCGCAACTCCGGAATGGCCGCCTGGTATTCGGCCTTGTCGACGGTGTTCCCGACCTCGTAGACCTCGAGCATGAGCGAAACGCTATTGCCATCGTCCCCGCCCCGGACCGGAATCGGCCCACCGGTTGAACGCGGGGTGAACGGCGCTACTGCGCCTGGCTGACCGAGGACATGTGGAAGTCGGGGATGCGCAGCGTCGGCATGACCGCCCTGGTGGCCCAGTCCGCCCACTCCCGAGGCAGGGTCTGCTGCACCGCCCCGGCCTCGGTGGCCCGGCGCAGCAGATCAAGCGGGCTCTCGTTGAACCGGAAGTTGTTGACCCCGGCGGTGACCTCGCCGTCCTCGATCAGATACACCCCGTCGCGGGTCAGCCCGGTCAGCAGCAGGCTTGCCGGGTCGACGGTGCGGATGTACCACAGCGTGGTCAGCAGCAGGCCACGCTCGGTCCCGGCGATCATCTCTGCCAGGGACGCCTGCCCTCCGGTCATCAGCAGGTTGTCGGCCGGCGGCGTGGGCGCGGTCCCGAACTCGGCGGCCGCCGCCCGCGGGTACACCAGGGCGTTGATCGCGCCGTCGCGGATCCAGTCCACCCGCTCGATCCCCAGCCCGTTGTCGAACACCGAGGTGCGCTCGGAACTGGCCCAGGCGTGCACGAACGGCGCGCACTCCAGCCCCGCGGCGTGCGGGTCGGAGTACAACGTCAGGGGCAGATCGGTCAGCCGCTCCCCCACCCGGGTGCCGCCACCGGGCGCCGAGAGCGCGGTGCGGCCCTCCTGGGCGCCGCGGCCCTCCATCGACCAGCCGAGGTAGATCATCATGTCGGCCACCGTCGACGGCGGCATCAGCGTCTCGTAGCGGCCCGCCGGGAGTTCCACGCTCCGCCGTGACCAGTCCAGCCGCTGCGACAGCTGCGCCAGCAGGTCGTCAGCCGGAACGTCGGCGAACCACGGCGTGCTCACCCCGGCCCAGGCGCTGGCGGTGTCGCGCTTGGCGTTGATCTCCACCGAGCCCGTCGGCTGGGTGAATCGCCGGCGCAGGCCGGTCGAGGTGGCCAGAAACGTGGTTTCGACGATGTGGTGGGCGAAGCCGTAGAGCCGGTCGGAGCGGCCGAACCCGGCCGACAGGGCCCGTGCCAGTTCGGCGAACACCCCCACCCCGGTGGTGGGCACCGGGTCGCCCCAGTCGGCCGGTTCGGTCAGTCCGCCGAGCAGGGGGGCACTGTCGGAGGCCTCGGGTGCGGTGTGGGCGGCGTACTCCGCGGCGGACACCAGGTTCGCCACCGACTCCGGATCGGTCACACTCGCGCGCCGCGACCCGACCCGGGCGCCCCCGCCGGCCCGCACGATCGAGATGACGGTGGCCGTCCGGCTGGTGGCCGACCCGTTGGTGGTCATCGAGTTGCCCGCCCAGCGCAGCGACCCCTCGGCGCGGTCGGTGACGATCACGACCGTCTCGTCGCAGCGTCCGGACTGCGCGGCGGCGCGCAGCGCCAGGTCGGCGACGTCCTGTGCGGGGATCACCGGCCCGACTCCTCGACGGTGTTGAGCACGTTGACCCCGCGGAACAGCGCCGACGGGCAGCCGTGGCTGACGGCTGCGACCTGGCCCGGCTGGGCCTTGCCGCAGTTGAACGCCCCGCCCAGGCGCCAGGTCGAGGCACCTCCGAGGGCTTCCATCGAATTCCAGAAGTCGGTGGTGGTCGCCTGGTACGCCACGTCGCGCACCTGGCCGTCGAGCCTGCCGCCGCGGATCCGGAAGAACCGCTGCCCGGTAAACTGGAAGTTGTAGCGCTGCATGTCAATCGACCAGCTCTTGTCCCCGACGATGTAGAGGCCGTCCTCGACACGGGCGATCAGGTCCGCGGTGCTGTACCCCTCCGGTCCCGGCTGCAGCGAGACATTGGGCATCCGCTGGATCGGAACGTGGTGCGCGGAATCGGCGTAGGAGCAGCCGTTGGAGCGGCTGACCCCCAGGCGGCGGGCGAACACCCGGTCGAGCTGGTAGCCGACGAACACCCCGTCGCGCACCAGGTCCCAGCTCTGGGCGGCCACGCCCTCGTCGTCGTAACCGACGGTGGCCAGGCCGTGCTCGACGGTCCGGTCGGCGGTGACGTTCATCGCCGGGGACCCGTAGCGCAGCAGGTTGAGTTTGTCCGGAGTCGCGAACGACGTTCCGGCGTAGGCGGCTTCGTAGCCGATCGCTCGGTCGTATTCGGTGGCGTGCCCGATCGACTCGTGGATGGTCAACCACAGGTTGGTCGGGTCGATCACCAGGTCGGTGCGGCCGGCCCGCACGCTGGGCGCCTTGGCCTTCTCGGCCAGCAGCACCGGGAGTTCGGCCAGTTCGGCACCCCAGTCCCAGACCGTCTCGTCGGTCAGCGCCTCCCAGCCCCGCCCGGTCGGTGGGGCCAGCGTGCGCATCGACTCGAACCGGCCCGCGGCGGCGTCGACGGTCACCGCCTCGATCGCGGGCATGGTCCGCACCCGCTGCTGGGTGATCCGGGAACCGAAGGTGTCGGCGTAGAAGCTCTGCTCCTTGACGGTGTTGACCATGGCGGTGACGTGGTCCACCCCGTCGGCGGCGAGCAGCCGGCCGGAGTACTCCTCGAGCAGCCCGACCTTGTCGGCGGTCGGCACTCCGAACGGGTCGATGCGATAGCCGGACACCCAGGTGGTGTCGGGGTAGACCGGCTCGTCGGCCAGTTCGATGCGTTCGGCGTTGAGCGCCGAGAGGGTGACGGCCACCCCGACGGCGTGGCGCGCGGTCTCGGCGGCGATGTCGGGGGTCAGACCGGCGTGGGAGGCGAAGCCCCAGGTGCCGTCCACGATCACCCGGACGGCCAGTCCGATGTCGCGGTCGAGGACCGCCGACTGCAGCTCGCCGTCGCGCACCTGCACAACCTCGGTGGTGATCGCGTGCACCCGCAGGTCGGCGTAGCCGGCGCCGGCGGCGGTGGCGGCCGACAGAGCGGCGTCGGCCAGGGCGCGCAACGGGAGGGCGAGGAACTCCGCGTCGACGTCGTGGGTCACGGCGTCCACCGTAGAGCAGGGCGGCACAGGCCCCCGGGGGTCAGCCGCGCCGGCTCTCCGAATCGGACTCTTCCGGTCGGGCGGCCTCGGCGGCCTCGGCGACCTCGGCGACCTCCGCGACCTCCGCGACCTCGGCGACCTCGGCGATCTCGGCGATCTCAGCCTCGCTGACCTCGGCCTCGGTGACCTCAACCCCGTCGGTCTCGGGCTCGGCGAACTCGACGTCGATCCCGGGCTCGTCAGCGACGGCGGGCGCGACCCGCACCGGGTCCGGGCCGGCGGTCCTGGCAGTGGCGCGCGCGGGTTCGGAATCCACGGGCAGGATCACCAGCTCCGGTACCTCCCGGGCGGCGACCGCCGCAGCCGCGACCGGCGCCGCGGCGCTCGCGGCGAGGCTCACCGGCCGCTGGTAGCCCGCCTCGACCATCGGCCGCAGGATCGGGTCGAGCCAGGGGTTGAGCAGCGGCGCCAGCAGGCCGGTCGCCCCGACCAGCGGCAGCATCGGGTTGGGCACGAACACGTAGGTGATGTTGCCCTCCACGTACCGCAGGTTGGCCGGGTCGTCGATGTCGACGTCCAAGTAGAAGGGGTGCACGGTGGTCATGCCGATCACGGCGTTGAGGACCGCCAGCGGGTTCCGCTGGTCGGTGGGCCAGTCGGCCCAGCCGTCGTACTGGCGGATCACCTCGGTGCCCTGATACGGCGAATCGGCGGGGATCGGGTCGGGGTCCCGGCCGCCGAAGGTGTTCTCCGGGTTGCCGATCGACACCCAGGACACCCGGGAGGGATCGGGAGCCGTGGACGGGTCGGCCGCCCAGCCGCGCAGCGCCGAGTAGATCACCTGCCCGCCCTGGCTGTGCCCGTAAAGCACGATCGGGGTGCCGTCGTCGGGCAGCGCGTTCATGGCGTCGTTGAGCGTCTCGGCACCGAGGTCGTTGAACCACTGCCCCAGCGGCATCGCGAAGTAGTCCACCGGCGTGCAGACGTTGGGAAGCTCGCAGAGGTCGCCCTGCAGCTGCAGCGGAGTGAAGTGCAGCAGGTGCTGCAGTCCGACGATGCCGCCTTCCAGGGTCAGCACGGTGGCCCCGGCGGCCAGCGCGACATCGGGGTGGGCCTGCGCCGGCAACGCGGCGGCCCCCGCCTGGGGAGCCTGGGCCACGATCGCTGCGGCGACCAGGAGGCCGCAGGATGCCGCCGCAGTACTGCGCTTGGTCATGGAATCCCCCTGGGTGAGTGGCCGGCCGGAATCGGCCCGCGGTCACCGGAAGCCTACATGAGCAAACTCAGGTGATTCTCAGCGAAGCTGCATGTCAAGCAGGATGGCGGCCACGCAGACCACCGCGCACAGCGCCAGGGTCACCCAGTCGATGCGGCCCGGGCGCGACGGCGCGGCCGAGATCTGACCGGTGCCGCCGCGGGCGGTGATGGCGTCGCCCATCTCGTCGGCGCGCCGCAACGCGACGGTGATCCCGGCGGCGAGCAGGTCGATCATCTCCGACAGCCAGCGACGGCGACGGGGGGTTCCGTCCGGTGCCACCTGCCGCGGCCGCAGCCGCCGCGCGGCGTAGAGCAGGCGGAACTCGTCGAGCATCATCGGGAACGCCCGCAACGCCAGGGCCAGCGCCACCGCCCAGTCGTCGACCGGGATCCGCACCGCCCGGAAGGGCCGCCCGAGCTTGGCCACCGCGGGCGCGACGTCGGCGACGTTGGTGGTCCACGACACCATCGCCCCCAGCGCGAGCAGCACGATCGACAGCGCGGTGAACCGCAGGAACTTCAGCAACCCGCCGATCTCGAGGTCCAGCGACCCCAGCGTCACAGCCGGCTGTCCCCCGCCCAGCGTCGCGGTGACCGCGCCGAGCAGCAGCAGGACCCACAGCCAGCGCGGGATCGTCGGCACCGTTCCGCGCGGGATGCGGGCCAGCCAGATCGCCGCGGCGACCAGCGCACCGGCCATCGCGATCGGCACCCAGCCGGGGTAGAAGGCCAGCATCGCCGACAGCGCGAAGACGACGATGATCTTGGTTCCGGCCCACAGCCGGTGGATGACGGTGTCACCGGGGACCGGGCGCAGCAGCACCACCGGCCGGCGCTGGCGGGTCTGGCTCATCGGGGCTCGCCCGCCGTGGCGGGCACGATCGTTCCGCGGTCCAGATGCAGGATGCGCGGGCACAGCTCCTCCAGGCCCGCGAAATCGTGCGAGATGACCACCACGGTCAGTCCGGTGTTGCGGCGCAGGTCGGTCAGCAGCCGCAAGAGCCCGCGCTGGCTGTCGGCGTCCAAGCCGGCCAGCGGCTCGTCGGGGATCAGCGGCCGCCGCCCGCGCGCCCGCAGGGCGGG
>CAYXOM010000098.1:0-4071 GCA_964466565.1 uncultured Mycobacterium sp. | reverse complement strand
ATGGCTCAAGCACTACAACACTCAACGACGTCACAGCGCACTCGGAGGACTACCGCCCACCAGCCGACTGTGACCAACGTGGTGGCTGGGTACAGCTAGATACCGTCGAATATGTCAGAAGGTTAGGGGTTCGAATCCCTTCGGGCGCACTCTGAGCTGCGGAAATGCCTGTGCGGCTGGGGTCGGGGTTCCCCGAAATCCGCTACATTCCCGATGAACCAGAGTCCCACATCCCCTGTTTGGGACCGATCGGGGAACACACCGCATCAACGCCTACACGGGTTCGAAGCCGGACACCAGCCAACGGCCACCGACTTTGTCGAGGGTGACTCTGACGCTGGATGCCGTATCGGTGGGTGCGTCGTTGCCGATGTTCACCGTCTGATTGACGAAGACCAGTGCGAGATATTCGAGTCGGGTTCCCAGCGCCTCGGCGAGGGCCAGGGACTGCGAGAGTCCACATCGCGCCGGGGCAGCCGCCCGTCTGCGCGGTGCCCTAGTAGACCGTGCGGGCGCTGTAACCCGCTGGCCGGTAACAAC
This sequence comes from uncultured Mycobacterium sp., assembly GCA_964466565.1. Classification (GTDB taxonomy): domain Bacteria; phylum Actinomycetota; class Actinomycetes; order Mycobacteriales; family Mycobacteriaceae; genus Mycobacterium. Next base: position 3,531 of record CAYXOM010000098.1, on the reverse strand, counting down.
TTCTACTCGCCGCGCGCTAGCTGGCAGTCCAGGCACTCCACCAGCGTGTTCCCCACGACCCAGGGGACGGCTATCTGTTCATCGACGGCCGCAGCAAGGACATGGTGATCCGGGGCGGGGAAAATATCGCCTGCCCGCATGTCGAGGCCGCGTTGATGCGTCATCCCGACGTGGTCGAAGCAGCCGCTATCGGGCTGCCGCACCCGGATCTCGGCGAGGAACTGGCCGCCGTCGTCGTTTACCGCTCAGGTGGACGGGTGCCGACCGAGGAGGAACTCGTTGTGCACATGACCGGTGAGGTGGCCTATTTTGCCGTGCCCACCCGGTGGAGGATCCCTCCGGAACCGTTGCCGACCATCGGCACCGAGAAGGTCGACAAGAAGAACCTGCACACGGAGTTCGAGCCCCGGAAATTGCCCTGAGAGGCAGCGCTTGACACCGGCGCCCCGACCCTCACGGCCGCCCCGGCGGGGAAGGTGCAGTGATGGGTCGGAAAATCAGAGTCCTCCCCGATCTCGTAGGTGGGGCTGAGGTCACAGAGGACGTCGTCACAGATGCGCTCAATGATGCCTTCGCGGATGGAGTCGGCGTCGATGTCGGCGGGGTCGAAGCCGGCGCGGTCGAAGCTGCAGCACAGGCTGATCTGTGGCGCGCGGAACTGCGAGAGGGCTACACCGTCGAGTCGGTTGCGGCCCGGCATGGCGTCACCGCGCAGACCGTACGCCGGCACGCCAGCTTTGAAGTCGCCGGCCGGTCTCTGCTGCTGGGCACAGAAGTGCACATCGCCGGGATGCGGGGCCGCTGGGAGTTCCGCGGCGAGATCGGTCACGCCAAAGACGGTGAGCAATACGCCAAGTTCGTTCACGCCAGGACGGGCCGCAGCCGGATTTTCCACACCCGCCTTATCAGCGCCGTGCACCGCCCGGCCTCACCCCAAAGGCACAGCGATGCCTGAAACACCGCCAAGGGCCTTGGTCCGGTTCTCCTCCGTTGCGGCCTGCCCGCACCTGATCCTGGACGCCGGCCACTACCGCGAGGACGGCACCTGCCGCTGCGACGACCCCTCCACGCCGATGAACCGGTGGGGTTACGCCTGGGATGGCTCCCGTTGGCGGGCCCCCGACCCGACGCCGCCGCCGCTGGATCGGGCCGCGCTGCAGCGCCTGGCCGACACCCTCACCCGCTACGGCTGCCTGGATTCGGTACGCCGAGAGATCAGCGACCTCTATGAGCGCGGGGACTTCCACGCCGCCGACCCGATGGTCACCGATCTCAACGAGGACCTCGCGCCGATCGCCGAGGCGTTCGCCGCGGCGGCCCGGGATCTGCTCGCCGCCGCCGCACCCGAACTGCTAACCGCCCCGGAAACCTCCCGCTACACGGTCAGCCTGCAGGTGGCCGTCGAGGCCGAGTCCCCCGATCAAGCGGCGGATGCATTCGCGTTCCATCTGGCCGAGCACGCCCATCCCTCCGTTGTGGTCACCAATCTGGACACCGGCCAGAGCACCGAAATCGAAATCTGACGCTCCCGGCGACGGAATCGGCCCCCCGCGGCGGTACTACCCGACTAGGACCGCTTCACCAGGAGGAACGCCGCATGTGCCGATCGCGCCACGAGGTAGGAGGCCCCAGACGGTGCCCCGCCCACGCCCGCGCCCAACTGGGCCGATCCATCGCTCTCGTCGAGGAACTCGAGGCCCGGGAGCCCCCGGTTCGTCCTAGCCCCCGGTTCGTCCTAGCCCCCCGGTTCGTTCCACCCCGGCGACATTCCGCTTGCCCCGGCGCAGCACCAGCCAACGGCCGTGCAGGAAGTCCGAGGGCTGGGCCACCCAGTCCTCGGTGTCCACCCGCGTGTTGTTCACCGAGACCCCGCCCTCGGCGACGGTCCGCTTGGCGGCACCCCTGCTGGCCGACAGCCCGGTGGCCACCAGCAGGTCGGTGATGGTGTCCGGACCACCGGGGGCCAGCCGGGCGAGCGTGGTCTCCCGCAGAGCCGCGGCCAGGGTCGCCTCGTCGAGGCGGCCCAGCTCGCCGCGGCCGAACAGCGCCGCCGAGGCCTGCTCGACCGACTCGGTGGCCGCCGGCCCGTGCACCATGGTGGTCAGCTCCCGGGCCAGCCGGCGCTGTGCGGCCCGCTCGTGCGGCCGGGCGGCGGTCGACTCCTCGAGGTCGGCCACCTCACCGGCCTCCAGGAAGGTGAACCAGCGCAGGTAACGGATCACGTCGGCGTCGGCGGTGTTGACGAAGTACTGGTACCAGGCGTACGGACTGGTCATCGCGGGGTCGAGCCAGAGGCTGCCGCCGCCGGTCGACTTGCCGAACTTGGACCCGTCGGCGGCGGTCACGAGCGGGACGGTCATCGCGTGGACGCCGGCGCCGAGGCGCTGGCGGACCAGCCGGACCCCGGCCACGATGTTTCCCCACTGGTCGGACCCGCCGATCTGCAGCGTGCACCCGTGGCGCCGGTGCAGTTCGACGTAGTCGTTGGCCTGCAGCAGCTGGTAGCTGAACTCCGTGTAGCTGATGCCCTCGCCGTCGAGCCGCCGGCGGATGGTGTCGCGATCGAGCATCACGTTCACCGAGAAGTGCTTGCCCACGTCACGCAGGAACTCGATGGCGCTCAGTTCGGCGGTCCAGGTCAGGTTGTTCTCCGCGACGGCACCGGTGGGTGATGCGTCGAACTCCACGAACCGCTCCAGTTGGCCCCGGATCCGCTCGGACCACTCCGCGACGGTCTCGGCGGTGTTGAGGACGCGCTCCCGGCTGTCGCGCGGATCGCCGATCAGGCCGGTGGCGCCGCCGGCCAGCACGATCGGACGGTGCCCGGCCCGCTGAAAGCGCCGCAGGGTCAGCAGCGGTACCAGGTTCCCGGCATGCAGGCTCGGCGCGGTCGGATCGAATCCGGCGTAGACCGTCATCGGTGGCCGGGCGGCGGCGGCCCCGAGTTCGCCGAGGTCGGTGGATTGCGCGATGAGTCCCCGCCACGACAGGTCGTCGAGAATCGTCGTGCCCACCGATTGATCCTCCCGCATCCGCTACCGCACCGGGGAGGCAGCCGCCGGCAGGCCAAGATCGGTGCCGAGGCAGTCGGCCGCGGCCAATCCGGACAGCGCCACCATCGGCAGGCCACCGCCGGGATGGGCGCTGCCGGCGGCCAGGTACAGGCCGGGCAGCCCGGACACCCGGTTGGGCGGGCGCCTGAACGCGGCGAGGCGGTCGTTGCTCGCCGCGCCGTAGATCGCCCCCCGACTGCCGGGGAAGGCGGTCGCCAGATCCGTGGGGGTGCGCCGCCAGACGAGCCTGTCGCCGTCCGCCCATAGGCCGGCCGCGCGGATCCGCCGGGTGACGGACTGCTCGAGGTCGGCCCAGACCGCCGGGTCGCGGGGACGGCCGGCCGGTTCGGCGGGGGCGTTGGCCATCACGAAAACCGGTTCCTCGCCGGTCCAGCCGGCCAGGCCGTGGCAGCGCTCCTGGGCACACAGGTAGACCGTCGGATCCGCCGGGGGGCGGTCGCGGTCGAAGATGTCGGCG
>CAYXOM010000097.1:0-2584 GCA_964466565.1 uncultured Mycobacterium sp. | reverse complement strand
GACTCGCCGGACTCGCCGGGTTCCTCGGCATCGTCGGCATCGTCGGCTTCACCGGAGCCACCCGGCTCCTCGGCCGGGGCCGATTCCTCCCGAGCGGCGGGAACCTCGGCCGGCGTCTCGGTGGACATCGCGGCGGGCGCGGCCGGGACCGCGTCGGCGAGCAGCGAGGCGACGTCGGACACCAGAGTGGACAACCCCCCGCCGAGATCGGGCAGGCCGGCCGCCCCGGGCAAGCCGCCCTGCCACCCCGAGGCGGGCAGGGCGGGCGGCGGAAGCGGAGCGGCGGCCGTTGCCGCCGGTTCGGGCATCCCGGCCGTTGCCGCCGGTTCGGGCATTCCGGCCGGGCCCTGCTCCACCCGGCGCAGGGTGTCGTCGTAGGCCGCGGCGACCTCCCCGGTGGCCGCTTCCATGGCACGGGTCCACTCCGATCCGACGTCGTTGGCGAGGTAGGGCCGCAGGCTCTCGGCGACCAGCCGCACGTCTTCGGAGTCGGCGGTGCCGTTGAGCACCGCAGCCGCGGCCGCCATCAGCTCTGCGCGCCGGGAGCCCCAGCGCTCGTCGATCGCCACCGCGGCCTCGACCTTGCCGTCCACCAGATCGCCCAGCCGGGCCGACAGGGTCTTCAGGGACTGCGCCGAGTCTTCCAGCGCGGCGACGAGGTCCCGGGCGTGATCGTGATGGCGTGCGAGAGTGCCGACCGCCGCCTCCCCCGTTTCGCCGCGCCAGCCGGTCTTCAGCAGGGACAGGGCCTCGGACTCCGCGGACAGTGCCCCGGCGGCGGCCGATGCGGCAGCGGCCAGGGCCGAGGCGTCGGAATCCAGCACGTCCAGTCGCAAACCCGCCTCGCTGGCGTAGAGATCGACGATGCGGCGCGGGGTCAGCGTGGCGACCGGGCAACCCACCGCGCGGCAGGCCGCCGCATAGGCGGCGATGTCGGCCACCGCGGGAGCACCGTGCTCCAGACGGGCGGACACCTGCACGCTCATCGCAGTGCGTCCGCCGCGACGTCGTCGGCGGCCCGGTAGCGCTCGGCGGCCTCCCGCAACGCGGCGGCCAGGCCACGGCAGGTGCGGGCCCACCGGTCCAGGTCGGCGGCCAGAGCCTCGACTCCACCGCGCAACGCCGCACCGGCGGCGGCGTGCCCGCGTCCGGCCGCGTCGGCGTCGAAGCGCAGGCCGCCCAGGTGACGGTCCAGTGCCGTGCCGGCGATGTCGGCCGCGTCGTCGAGTCGCAGTGCGGCCGCCCGCAGCGCCGCCGGGTCGACATGGTGCATCACTGCCATACGTCATCAGACGCAGGCTCTCGCCGATCGGTTCCCACGGGCGTCCTCGGCGCGTCAGCCTTCGGCGCTGACGGACTTCGCCACCCGGTGGGCCACCTGACGGGCGGTGTTCTCGTCGGGTGCCTCCACCATGACCCGCACCATCTGCTCGGTGCCCGAGGGCCGAAGCAGGATCCGCCCGGTATCGCCGAGTTCGGCTTCGGCCATGGCGACCGCGCTGCGCACGGCCGGTGCTTGGGCGGCGGTCGCCTTGTCGGCGACGGCGACGTTGATCAGCACCTGCGGCATCGACTGCATCGGAGCGGCCAGGCGGGCCAGGGTAAGACGGGTCTGGGCCATCCGCGACATCAGCAGCAGCCCCGTCAGGATGCCGTCGCCGGTGGTCCCGAAGGCCGGCATGACGATGTGCCCGGACTGCTCGCCGCCCAGCGAGAAGTGCCCGGACCGCAACTCCTCGAGCACATAGCGGTCGCCCACGGCGGTGGTGCGCAGCGAGATCCCGGCCTCGCGCATCGCCATGTGCAAGCCGAGATTGCTCATCACCGTGGCGACCACGGTGTCGGCGGCCAGCGTGCCGGCCTCCTGCATCGCCAGTGCCAGGATCATCATGATCGCGTCGCCGTCGACCACGCCGCCGTCGGCGTCGATCGCCAGGCACCGGTCTGCGTCGCCGTCGTGCGCGAGGCCGAGGTCGGCGGCGTGGACCCGGACCGCCGCCCGCAGCGGCTCCAGGTGCGTCGACCCGCAGCCGTCGTTGATGTTCAACCCGTCGGGTTCGGCATTGATCGCGATCACCCGTGCCCCGGCGGCGGCGTAGGCGCGTGGGGCCGCTTCGGCGGCGGCGCCATTGGCGCAGTCGACGACCACCGTCAGTCCGTCCAGGCGTCCGCCGACGGCTCCGGCGAGATGCGCGAGGTAGCGGTCCAGGGCGTCGGGAGCAATGCGGACCCGGCCGATCTGGGCGCCGGTGGGCCGCTCACCCGGGCCGCGGTCGAGCAGTTCGGTGATGCGGTCCTCGGCCTCGTCGTCGAGTTTGAGACCGCCCGGGCCGAAGATCTTGATCCCGTTGTCGGGCATCGGGTTGTGGGAGGCGGAGATCATCACCCCGAAGCGGGCGCCGTACGCCGCGGTGAGGTGGGCGACCGCCGGGGTGGGCAGCACGCCCACCCGCAGCACCTCGACGCCCTCGCTGGCGATCCCGGCGGTCACCGCGGCCTGCAGCATCTCGCCGCGGGCCCGCGGATCCCGCCCGATCCCCGCGGCGCCGCCCGGCCCGCCCAGCCGTCGGGCGGCCGCCGAGCC
>CAYXOM010000096.1:0-8679 GCA_964466565.1 uncultured Mycobacterium sp. | reverse complement strand
CCGTCGGCGGCCCCGGTCGCCACGCCTTCGAAGAGGGTGAGCACCCCGCGCATCCGTGGCACGTCGTCGAGTGCGGCCACGAAGTGCATCTCGGAGGTTCCGGGATTGGCGAAGCACACGCACACCCCGTTGTCGGCCAGGGTGCTGACGAGGGCCTGCGCACCGTTCACGGCCGCCGCGCCACTCAGGCGCCGCGGATCTCGTCGAGGCGCCTGGTGGCGGTCTCGAAACCGGAGACCAGTTCGGCCATGATCTGCGCGGCCGGCCTGATCTCGTTCATCCGCCCGACGATCTGGCCGACCGGCATCGCCACGGCGGTGGGGTCATGGGACTGGCTCATCCGCTGGTGGGCCTCGGCGACGAGCACGTTCTGCAACGGCATCGGCAGCGGTTCGGGCGCTCCCTCGGCGTCCCAGGCGTCGGTCCACCGGCTCTTGAGCAGCCGGGCCGGCTTGCCGGAGTAGATCCTCCGGCGCACGGTGTCACTAGAGGTCGCCGCCAGCAGTGCCTGTTGGATCACCGAGGGTCCGTCGTCGCCGCGCGGGCCGAGGTCGTACTCGGCCGCGGCCAGGAACGCCGATCCCATCCACACCCCTGAGGCGCCCAGTGCCAGCGCCGCGGCGACCTGGCGTCCGGTGCCGATTCCGCCCGCGGCCAGCACGGGGGTGTCCCCGACGGCGTCGACCACCTCGGGCACCAGCACCATCGAGGCGATCTCGCCGGTGTGGCCGCCGGCCTCGTACCCCTGGGCGACGACGACGTCGACTCCGTTGGCGGCGTGGCGCCGGGCGTGCGCGGCCGTGCCCGCCAGTGCGGCCACCGGAACTCCGGCCGCGTGCGCCTGACCGAGCACGTCGGCCGGCGGGGAACCCAGCGCGTTGGCGATCAGGCTGATCCGGTGCCCCAGGGCGACGTCGACGTGGGAGCGCGCCACCGAGTGCAGCCAGCCCAGCACGCCCTCGCTGCGGTCGCCGTCGTCGGGCAGTGGGGGTACGCCGAGATCGGCGAGGGTCTTGGCGACGAACTCCCGGTGCGACTGCGGGATCATCTTGCCGATGTCCACCGGAGCCCCCTCGGTCGGCACGGTGGCGGGCATCACGACGTCCACGCCGTACGGCAGGCCGTCGGTGTTGGCGTCCATCCAACTCAGCACCGATTCGAGGTCGTGGGGGTCGTTGAAGCGCACGCAGCCCAGCACACCCATGCCGCCGGCCCGGGTGACCGCGGCCGCGACCTTCTCGGAGGGGGTGAAGACGAAGACCGGGTATCTGATCCCGAAGCGGTCGCAGAGTTCGGTGCGCATCATGAGTCCGTTCCCGCGAGCTTGCCGCTCACGTCGTCGGCGGGCCGTTGCTCGGTCTGCTGCCTGGCCCAGGTGTAGTCGGGCTTGCCGGCCGGCGAGCGTTTCACCTCGCCGACGATCCACAGGCTGCGCGGCACCTTGTAGCCGGCGATCTCGGAGCGGACGAACCCGTCCAGTTCGGCCAGCGTGGGCCGGGCGCCCGGGCGGGGGGCGACCACCGCGGCGACGTGCTGGCCGTAGCGCGGATCGGGCACCCCGACCACCAGGGCGTCGAACACGTCGGGGTGGCCCTTCAGTGCCGCCTCGACCTCCTCGGGGTAGACCTTCTCGCCGCCGGTGTTGATCGACACCGATCCGCGGCCGAGCATCGTGACGGTGCCGTCGGACTCGACCATCGCGTAGTCGCCGGGGATCGCGTAGCGCACACCGTTGATGGTGCGGAAGGTCTCGGCGGTCTTCTTCTCGTCCTTGTAGTAGCCGACCGGGATGTTGCCCCGCTTGGCCAGGATCCCCCGGACGCCCGATCCGGGCCGCACCTCGTTGCCGTCGTCGTCGAGGACGACCGTGTTCCTGTCGATGCTGACCCGCGGCCCGCCGGCCTGGCGCTGACCCTTGGCGACGATGCTGCTGCCGCCGAAACCGGTCTCCGAGGAGCCGATCGAGTCGGTGATCACCCGGTCGGGGAGCAGTTCGAGGAAGCGATCCTTCAGGCTCGGCGAGAACAGTGCCGCGGTCGAGGCCAGCAGGAACAGCGAGGACAGGTCGCGGCTGTCGACGGTGCCCTCCAGGGCGTCGAGCAGCGGACGGCCCATCGCGTCTCCGGTGAAGAACAGCAGATTGACCCTGTGCCTGTCCACCGCCCGCCAGACCTCCTCGGCGTCGAACTCCGGGGCGAGCACCACCGTCTGCCCGCCGAAGAGGGCCATCCAGGTGGCCGACTGCGTCGCGCCGTGGATCATCGGCGGGATCGGGAAGCGGATCATCGGCGGCCCGGCCGCGGCCTGCCGGGCGTGGTCGTATTCGTCGGCGACGAATTCCCCGGTGGCGAAGTCGGTTCCGCCGAGCAGCACCCGGTAGATGTCCTCGTGTCGCCACATCACCCCCTTGGGGAACCCGGTCGTCCCGCCGGTGTAGAGCAGGTAGATGTCGTCGGCGCTGCGCTCGCCGAAGTCGCGGTCCGGGGAACCCTGGGCCAGCGCCTCGGAGAACTCGACGCCGCCGTAGCGCCGGTAGTCCGCGTCGCTGCCGTCCTCGACGACGACGACGGTCCCCACGTCCGGCGTCTCGGGCAGCACCGCGGCCACCCGGTCGGCGTACTGACGCTCGTGCACCAGGGCCACCATGTCGGAGTTGTCGAACAGGTAGCGCAACTCGGCCTCGACGTAGCGGTAGTTGACGTTGACGATGATCGCGCCCGCCTTGACGATCCCCAGCATCGCGATGACGATCTCGATGCGGTTGCGGCAATACAGGCCGACCTTGTCGTCCTTCTTCACCCCGCGACCGATCAGGAAGTGGGCGAAGCGGTTGGCCTTCTGTTCGAGCTCGGCGTAGGTGATCTGCTCGTCACCGCAGATGAGGGCGACCCGGTCCGGCACGGCGTCGATGGCGTGTTCGGCGAGATCGGCGATGTTCAGGGCCACGTCACCCAAATTAGAACGTGTTACATTTTTTGACAAGCAGATCCGCTCGACGCCTAAGGCGGGAGAACCATGGCCACCGACAGCGCCCACGCCCTGATCGAGCAGCGCGGACACGTCCTGATCGTGACACTGAACCGGCCGGAGTCCCGCAACGCGCTCTCCGGGGAGATGCTGTCGATCATGGTCGAGGCGTGGGACCGGGTGGACAGCGATCCCGACATCCGGGTCTGCGTCCTCACCGGGGCGGGCGGCTACTTCTGCGCGGGCATGGACCTCAAGGCCGCCACCGCCAAACCGCCCGGCGACTCGTTCGCCGACGGCAGCTACGACCCGTCGCGCATCGACGGACTGCTCAAGGGCCGGCGGCTGACCAAGCCGTTGATCGCCGCCGTCGAGGGCCCGGCCATCGCCGGGGGGACCGAGATCCTGCAGGGCACCGACATCCGGGTGGCCGGGCAGAGCGCGAAGTTCGGCATCTCCGAGGCGCGCTGGAGCCTGTACCCGATGGGCGGCTCGGCGGTCCGCCTGGTCCGCCAGATTCCCTACACGATCGCCTGCGACCTGCTGCTGACCGGCCGGCACATCACCGCGGCCGAAGCGCTGGAGATCGGTCTGATCGGGCACGTGGTGCCCGACGGGCAGGCGCTGGAGAAGGCACTGGAGATCGCCGGGGTGATCGCGGACAACGGACCGCTGGCCGTGCAGGCGATCCTGCGGTCCATCCGCGAGACCGAGGGCATGCACGAGAACGAGGCGTTCGCGATCGACACGCGCATCGGCATCGAGGTGTTCCTCTCCGAGGACGCCAGGGAGGGGCCGCTGGCGTTCAAGGAGAAGCGCGCCCCGCAGTTCAAGATGCGCTAGGCAACCCGCCGACCGTGCGGTTTCGTCCGGGGCGCGCCGGTCGACGCGGACGAGACCGCACACTCGGCGATGTGGTCGGCCTCAGGTCAGCCTCCGGCCAGCACCTTCGGACTCGGGGTGAACACCACCGGCATCTCCTCGACGCCGCTGACGAAGTTCGCCGGCCGCAGCGGCAGCGCCACGCCGTCGGCCAGGCGCATGTCGGGCATCCGTTGCAGCACCTTTGTGACCATCGTGGTCAGTTCCAGCCGTGCCAGTTGGTTGCCCAGGCAGAAATGGGTGCCGAAGCCGAACGCCAGGTGACTGTTCGGGTTGCGGTCGATGCGAAACTCCTCCGGGTCGCCGAATACCGACTCGTCGAAGTTGGCCGACTCGAACATCAACATGATCTTCTCGCCCTCCCGCAGAAGGGTGCCGTGGAAGTCGGTGTCGGCGGTCAGGGTCCGGCACATGTTCTTCACCGGCGAGGTCCACCGCAGCATCTCCTCGACCGCTCCGGCCAGCCCGCCCCGGTCGTCCACCAACCGGTCCCACTGGTCGGGGTGGCGCAGTAGCTGCTCGGTTCCGCCGGACAGGGTGTGCCGGGTCGTCTCGTCACCGCCGATGAGAATCAGCAGGGTCTCGAAGACGATTTCGTCGTCGGACATCCGCTGGCCGTCGACCTCCGCGTTGACCAGAATGGAGAACAGGTCGTCGGCGGGCTCGGCGCGACGCTTGGCGGTCGTCTCCATGGCGAAGGCCGAGTACCCGGCGAAGGCGTCCATCACCGCCTGCAGGGTGGCCTCGTCGGCCTGGGAGCTCAGTCCGCAGACCAGGTCGTCGGACCATTTCAGCAGCGTCGCGCGGTCGGCGGGAACCACCCCGAGCATGTCGCCGATGACCGCCATCGGCAGCGGCGCGGCGATGTCGCGGACGAAGTCGCACTCGCCCCGCTCGCAGACGTCGTCGATCAGTGCGTCGCACAGGGTCTCGATTCCGGCGGCCTTGTCCATCACCTGCTTGCGGGTGAAGCCGGCGTTGACCAGCTTGCGGCGCACCAGGTGCGCCGGGTCGTCCATGTCGATCATGTAGGGCATCGCCGGGTTGTCGGGCCGGATCCCGCCGGTGGACGAGAACAGGTCCGGGTTGCGCTCGGCGTCGATGACCGACTGGTACGTCGCCGCCGCGGCAAGGCCGTTGCGGTCACGGAACACCGGCTCGTGGGCGCGCATCCAGCGGTAGGCCGACCGGGCCCGGCCGTCGGCGTAGAAGCTGCCCTCGGTCAGATCGACATCCGGCCGCATCGCGGTGTCGGTCATCTCGGACCCTCCCGTCCCTGGGGTTCGCGGTCTAGGGTGACGTCATGGCCGCCGAGCACACCATCGCCGGGACCGTTCTGACGATGCCGGTGCGGGTCCGCCGGGCCGACGTCCACACCGCGATGTTCACGGTGCCCGCGCCCGCCACGCAGCGCATGATCGACTACAGCGGTCTGCAGGTCTGCCAGTTCCGCCCGGGCCGGGCGGTGGTGACGCTGATGCTGGCCAGGTACTTCGACGGCGATCTCGGCAGCTACCACGAGTTCGGCACCTGTGTGATGGTCAATCCGCCCACGGCCCCCGCCGCGGCGGGCCTGCGGGCGCTGGGCCGGGCCGCCGCGTTCATCCACCGCCTTCCGGTCGACCAGGCGTTCACCCTGGAGGCGGGCCGGACCATCTGGGGTTTTCCGAAGACCATGGCGGAGTTCAGCGTCACCGATGCCGGCCGCACGTTCGGCGTCACGGTCACCGAGGGCGGCGCGCTGATCGCGGCGATGGAGTTCGGGGCGGGCCTTCCGGTGCCGGCACCGCGGACCCGGACCCAGGTGCTCACGACCTACACCCACGCAGAGGGCGCGACCCGGGAGGTGCCGTGGGAGATGCGCACCACCGGGGTGCGCTTCCGGCCCGCCGGCGCGACGGTGCGCCTCGGCGAGCACGCCTTCGGGCGCGAACTCGCCGCCCTGGGGCTGCCACGGCGGCCGATGGTGTCCGGGTCGGTGGGCAACGTCGAGATGTCCTTCGGCGACGCGCGCATCCTGCGCTGAGCGTTCCACCCGGCCAATCTAGAACGTGTTCTAGCTCGCGGGCAATCCTTCCAGCAGGACCGCGAGTGCGCCGATCTGCTCGGGACTGCGCGCGCCGATCACCATCATCGTGACGCCCGCCGCCTCCCAGCGGGCGATCTGCTCGCGCACGTAGCCCGCGTCGCCGACGATCGCCGCGTCATCGACGAGCTCGTCGGGGATGACCGACGCCGCCTCGTCCTTACGACCGGAACGGAACAGCTTGGTGACGTCGTCGACCACCTCGGCGTAGCCCATCCGCCGGTACACCTCGGCGTGGAAGTTGGTGTCCTCCGAACCCATCCCGCCCATGTAAAGCGCCAGGAACGGCCTGATCATCTCGAAGGTGCCGGGCCGGTCGTCGGTGACCACCACCTGGGCCGTCGCGCAGATCTCGAAGTCGGCTCGGCTGCGGCGTGCCCCGGGGCGGGAGAAGCCCTCGTCGAGCCACTCGTTGTACATCCCGGCCAGTCGCGGCGAATAGAAGATCGGCAGCCAGCCGTCGCAGATCTCGGCGGCCATCGCGATGTTCTTCGGCCCCTCCGCACCCAGCATGATCGGGATGTCGGCGCGCAGTGGGTGGACGATCGGCTTGAGCGCCTTGCCCAGCCCGGTCGTGCCCTCACCGGTCAGCGGCAGCGGATAGTGCGGGCCGGGGCTGGTCACCGGGGCCTGACGAGCCCAGACCTGCCGGACGATGTCGATGTACTCCCGCGTGCGGGCCAGCGGCTTGGGGAATCGCTGGCCGTACCACCCCTCCACCACCTGCGGACCGGAGACGCCCAACCCCAGGATGTGCCGGCCGCCGGAGAGGTGGTCGAGGGTCAGCGAGGCCATCGCGCAGGCGGTGGGGGTGCGCGCCGACAGTTGCACGACCGAGGTGCCCAGCCGCATCCGGCTGGTCTGTCGTCCCCACCAGGCCAGCGGGGTGAACGCGTCAGAACCCCACGCCTCGGCGGTGAACACCGTGTCGAAGCCCGCCTCCTCGGCGGCGGCAACCAGTTCGGCGTGATTGGGTGGCGGCTGCGCGCTCCAATACCCCAACTGCAAACCGAGCTTCATCGGCGCCGCCCTCTCCGTCGCGTCCTTGCCAGCATTCCTAGAACCTGTTCTACTCGACTTCGTGAGCGTCAGCCAACCTATCTCGGCCCTGATAGATTCCCACGACCCGCCGCTCTCGGCCCCGCTGACCCTGTCCTTCGACTACACCCGTTCGGTCGGGCCCACTCTCGGCGCCTTCTTCACCGCGCTGCGCTCGCGCCGCATCGTCGGCGTCCGCGGCTCCGACGGGCGGGTCCACGTCCCCGTTGTCGAATACGACCCCGTCACCTGCGAGCGGCTCACCGAGATCGTCCCGGTCTCCAGCGTGGGCACGGTGCTGGCCTGGACCTGGCAGGCCGAACCGCTGGAGGGACAACCCCTCGACCGGCCCTTCGCGTGGGCACTGATCAAGCTCGACGGCGCCGACACCGCCCTGCTGCACGCCGTCGACGGCGCGGTGCGCACCGGCGACCGGGTGCGTGCGCACTGGATCGACGAACCGGCCGGCGCCATCACCGACATAGCCTGGTTCGTCCCCGGCGAGGATGCCGAGCCGGCGCGCGGGGACGCCGACGACCGCGAACCGGTCACGATGGTCATCGTGCCCGAGCGGCTCGGCGTGCAGCACAGCGCGTCGGCGCCGGAGAGCATCTACCTGCGCGCCCTCGAGCAGGGCGTCCTGCTGGGCGCGCGGGCCGGCGCGGACGGCAAGGTGTACTTCCCTCCCCGGGAGGCCGATCCCGCCACCGGCCGGGACCTCGACCACTTCGTCGAGCTGTCCGACAAGGGAACCGTCACCACCTTCGCGATCATCAACATCCCGTTCGCGGGCCAGCGCATCCCGCCGCCCTACGTGGCGGCCTACATCCTGCTCGACGGAGCCGACATCCCGTTCCTGCACCTGGTCACCGGCGTCGACGCCGCCGAGGTCCGGATGGGCATGCGCGTGGAGGCGGTGTGGAAGCCCCGCGATCAGTGGGACCTGGGAATCGACAACATCGAGCACTTTCGGCCCACCGGCGAACCGGACGCCGACTACGACACCTACAAACACCACCTGTGAGGGTCCAGTGAGCAGAGAGGTCGCGGTCGTCGGCTTCGCCCACGCTCCGCACGTGCGCCGCACCGAGGGCACAACCAACGGCGTCGAGATGCTGATGCCCTGCTTCGCCCAGCTGTACGAAGAGCTGGGCATCAGCCAGCGCGACATCGGTTTCTGGTGCTCGGGATCGTCGGATTATCTTGCTGGACGGGCTTTCTCATTCCTCAACGCCATCGATTCGATCGGGGCTGTCCCGCCCATCAACGAGAGCCACGTCGAGATGGACGCGGCCTGGGCGCTGTACGAGGCCTACATCAAGATCCTCACCGGGGAGGTCGACACCGCCTTGGTGTACGGCTTCGGCAAGTCCAGCGCCGGGACGCTGCGGCGGGTGCTGGCGCTGCAGACCGATCCCTACACCGTGGCGCCGCTGATGCCCGACGCGGTGTCGATGGCCGGCCTGCAGGCCCGCCTTGGCCTCGACGCCGGTGTGTGGACCACCGAGCAGATGGCCGAGGTCGCGCTGGCGAGCATGGCCGCCGCGCCGCGTACCGACTCGGAGAAACCGGCCGCCACCGTCGCGGAGCTGCTGGCGCGGCCGTATTTCGCCGACCCGTTGCGCCGCCATGACATCGCGCCGATCACCGACGGCGCCTCGGCGATCGTGCTCGCCGCCGACTCCCGGGCCCGCGAGCTGCGCGAC
>CAYXOM010000095.1:0-13219 GCA_964466565.1 uncultured Mycobacterium sp. | reverse complement strand
TCTTCCGATCTCCCCGGCGGGCCCGGCGCCTCGGCGGTCGACGCGGTGGTCAGCATCGCCGAGTCGCTGGCCGGCAGCGCGATCACCGAACGCTTCGACCTCGTCGGGTTCGACCCGCGCGGGGTGGGCTACTCCACCCCGCAACTGCGCTGCCGCACCGACGCGGAGTTCGACGCCTGGCGCCGCGAGCCGATGGTCGACTTCAGCCAGGCCGGCGTGGCCGGTATCGAGAGCCTTTACCAGAGCCTCGCCGACCAGTGCCTGGAGCGGATGGGCAGGGCGTTCCTCGCCGGCGTCGGAACCGACTCCGCGGCCAGGGACATGGACGTCGTGCGCCAGGCGCTGGGCGAGGAGCAGATCAACTACCTCGGCTACAGCTACGGGACCCAGCTGGGGACGGCCTACGTCGAGGCGTTCCCCGACCGGGTGCGCGCGATGGTGCTCGACGGCGCGATCGACCCCGAACTGGACGCGATCGACTCGCTGGTCAACCAGATGGCCGGCTTCCAGGTGGCGTTCACGTCCTACGCCGCCGACTGCGCCCAGCACCCGGCCTGCCCGCTGGGAACCGACCCCGGGAGATGGGTGGCCCGCTACCACCAGCTGGTCAACCCGCTGGTCGAGTCGCCGGGACGGACCTCCGACCCGCGCGGGCTGAGCTACGCCGACGCGATCACCGGCACCGTCAACGCGCTCTACACCCCGTCGTTCTGGAAGTACCTGACCAGCGGCCTGCTGGGCCTGCAGCGCGGCACCGACGCCGGCGATCTGCTGCTGCTGGCCGACAACTACCAGGGCCGCGATGCCGAGGGCCGCTACGACAACGCCCAGGACGCCTTCACCGCCATCCGCTGCGTGGACTCCCCGACCCCGTCGGACCCGGCGGTGTGGGCGGCGGCCGACCTGCGCATCCGCGACGTGGCGCCGTTCCTGTCCTACGGCGACTACACCGGCTTCGCCCCCCGCGACGTGTGCGCGTTCTGGCCGGTGCCGCCCACCACGATCCCCGCGGCGGCCTCCCCGGCCCCGCCGGGCAGCGTCGTGGTGGTGTCGACCACCCGCGACCCCGCGACGCCGTACCAGGCCGGGGTCGACCTGGCCCGCCAGCTCGGCGCGCCGCTGATCACCTTCGACGGCACCCAGCACACCGTCGTGTTCGACGGCGAGGCGTGCGTCGACGCGACGGTTCAGCGCTTCCTGATCGACCGGATCTCGCCGGCCGACCTGAGTTGTGAGCCGTAACACGGATTTAACAGCCGCTGCCTACCCTCGCCCCATGGACCGGCAGAAGGAATTCGTGCTGCGCACGCTGGAGGAACGCGATATCCGCTTCGTCCGGCTGTGGTTCACCGACGTGCTCGGTTTCCTCAAGACCGTGGCCATCGCGCCGGCCGAACTCGAGGGCGCCTTCGAGGAGGGGATCGGCTTCGACGGCTCCTCGATCGAGGGCTTCGCCCGGGTCTCGGAGGCCGACATGGTCGCCCGCCCGGACCCGTCCACCTTCCAGGTGCTGCCGTGGACCACGAGCGCCGGCCAGCACCACTCGGCCCGGATGTTCTGCGACATCACCATGCCCGACGGGTCCCCGTCGTGGGCGGACAGCCGGCACGTGCTGCGCCGCCAGCTGGCCAAGGCCGGGGACCTCGGGTTCTCCTGCTACGTGCATCCCGAGATCGAGTTCTTCCTGCTCGAGCCCGGCGCCTACGACGGGAGCGTGCCGGTGCCCGCCGACAACGGCGGCTACTTCGACCAGGCCGTGCACGACTCCGCCCCGCACTTCCGCCGGCACGCCATCGACGCCCTCGAGCAGATGGGCATCTCGGTGGAGTTCAGCCACCACGAGGGCGCCCCCGGTCAGCAGGAGATCGACCTGCGCTACGCCGACGCGCTGTCGATGGCCGACAACGTGATGACCTTCCGTTACGTGGTCAAGGAGGTCGCGAT
The DNA here is from genome assembly GCA_964466565.1 of uncultured Mycobacterium sp. Classification (GTDB taxonomy): domain Bacteria; phylum Actinomycetota; class Actinomycetes; order Mycobacteriales; family Mycobacteriaceae; genus Mycobacterium. The sequence goes on along the minus strand of CAYXOM010000095.1, from coordinate 11,275 downwards.
CGCCGAGGGCGTGCGGGCCTCGTTCATGCCCAAGCCGTTCGCCGAGTACCCCGGATCGGCGATGCACACCCACATGAGCCTGTTCGAGGGGGAGACCAACGCCTTCCACAGCGCCGGCGACCCGCTGCAGCTCTCCGACGTCGCCAAGTCGTTCATCGCCGGCATCCTCGAGCACGCCAGCGAGATCAGCGCCGTCACCAATCAGTGGGTGAACTCCTACAAGCGGCTGGTGCAGGGCGGCGAGGCGCCGACGGCGGCTTCCTGGGGCGCGGCCAACCGCTCGGCCCTGGTGCGGGTGCCGATGTACACCCCGCGCAAGGCGGCCTCGCGCCGGGTCGAGGTGCGCAGCCCCGACTCGGCCTGCAACCCGTACCTGACCTTCGCGGTGCTGCTGGCCGCCGGCCTGCGCGGCATCGAGAAGAACTACGCGCTGGGTCCGCAGGCCGAGGACAACGTGTGGACGCTGACCCCCGACGAGCGCCGCGCGATGGGATACCGGGAACTGCCGTCGAGCCTGGGGGTGGCACTCGGGGAGATGGAGGGCTCGGAGCTGGTCGCCGAGGCGCTCGGCGAGCACGTCTTCGACTACTTCCTGCGCAACAAGCGCGCGGAGTGGGAGGAGTACCGCAGCAACGTCACCCCGTTCGAGCTGAGGAAGTATCTGTCGCTGTAACGTCGCAGCGTGGGCAAACCGGTGACGCAGCGGCCGCGGCTGCCCAGCCCCGGCCGCCTGGGCCTGGTCGCTCCCACGGCGCCGGCCCACCTCGAGCAGCTCGGCTGGGACGGCGAGACCCACATCGAACTGCTGTGGTCGCTGTCGCGGGCCCCCGACGCCGACGCCGCGCTGCACACCATGGTCCGGCTGGCCGAGGCCCTCGGGGCCGACTGGCCGCTGCTGGACGCCGCCCTGCTCAAGGACCGATCGCTGCGCGGACGGCTGTTCGGCGTGCTGGGATCCTCACTTGCCCTCGGTGACCACCTGGTGGCGAACCCGGACTCCTGGCACTTGCTCGAGGGGGATGCGGCGCTGGCCGGGCTGGACGAACTGCGCGCCGAGTTCGCCGGCTGCGTGGACGAACTCCACTGCACCCCAACGGTTCTCATCCCCGCACTGCGCAGGATCTATCGGGACCGGATACTGGTGCTCGCCGCCGTCGACACCGCCCCGACCGTCGAGGACGAACCGGTGCTGCCGTTCGCGGCGGTCGGCGAGCACCTCTCTGACCTCGCCGATGCCGCGCTGGACGCGGCGTTGCGATTCGCCCTGGCGTCGGTGTGCAAGGACGGCGAGACCCCGCAGCTGGCGGTGATCGCGATGGGCAAGTGCGGCGCCCGGGAGCTCAACTACGTCAGCGACGTGGACGTGATCTTCGTCGGGGCCGACGCCGGACCGACCACCACCCGGGTCGCCGGGGAGATGATGCGGCTGTCCTCGGAGACCTTCTTCGAGGTGGACGCCGCGCTGCGTCCCGAGGGCAAGGCCGGCGCGCTGGTGCGCACCCTGGACTCCCATGTCGCCTACTACCAGCGCTGGGCCAAGACCTGGGAGTTCCAGGCGCTGCTGAAGGCCCGGTTCGCGGTCGGCGACGCCGAACTGGGCCGGCGTTACCTCGAGGCGATGATGCCGATGGTGTGGGCGGCCTGCGAGCGGGAGGATTTCGTCGCCGAGGTGCAGGGCATGCGCCGGCGGGTGGAGGCCCTGGTGCCCGCCGACGTCCGTGACCGGGAGATCAAACTGGGCACCGGCGGACTGCGCGACGTCGAGTTCGCCGTGCAGCTGCTGCAACTGGTGCACGGCCGCACCGACGAAGCGCTGCACGTCGCCTCGACGGTGGACGCCCTGGCGGCGCTGGGCGCCCGCGGCTACATCGGCCGCGACGACGCCGCCAACCTGACCGCCTCCTACGAGTTCCTGCGCCTGCTCGAACACCGGCTGCAGCTGCAGCGGCTGCAGCGCACCCACCTGCTGCCGCGCGCCGACGACGACGAGGCGCTGCGCTGGCTGGCGCGGGCGGCGCACGTGCGCCCGGACGGGACCCACGACGCCCTCGGGGTGCTGCGCGAGGAGATCAAGCGGCAGAACCTGCGGGTCTCCAAGCTGCACGCGAAGCTCTTCTACCAGCCGCTGCTGGAGTCGATCGGCCCGGCGGTCGGGCTGCCCCCCGGGATGTCGGCCGAGTCCGCCGAACGCCAGCTCGCCGCGCTGGGCTACCAGGCACCGCAGAGCGCCCTGACCCACCTGCGTGCCCTGATCGGCAGCCAGGGCCGGCGCGGCCAGGTGCAGACCGTGCTGCTGCCGCGGCTGCTGGACTGGCTGTCGGACACCCCCGACCCCGACGGCGGCCTGCTGGCCTACCGGCGCATCAGCGAGGCGCTGACCGACCAGCGCTGGTACCTGGCGACGTTGCGCGACGAGGGCGCGGTGGCCAAGCGGCTGATGCACGTGCTGGGCACCTCGGCGTTCGTGCCCGACCTGCTGATGCGCGCGCCGGAGGTCATCGCCTCCTACGCCGATGGCCCGGCCGGGCCCAAGCTGCTCGAGGCCGACCCCGACGGGGTGGGCCGCGCGCTGATCGCCTCGGCGGGGCGGCACCCCGAACCGGCCCGCGCCATCGCCGCCGCACGCACCCTGCGCCGCCGCGAGCTGGCCCGGGTGGCCTCGGCCGACCTGCTCGGCATGCTCGGGGTGGAGCAGGTGTGCACCGCCCTGAGCGGGGTCTGGGTGGCCGTGCTGCAGTGCGCACTGGACGCGGTGATCCGCGCCAACACCGACGGCGGCGACGCCCCGGCCCGGATCGCGGTGATCGGGATGGGCCGCCTCGGCGGCGGCGAACTCGGCTACGGGTCCGACGCCGACGTGATGTTCGTCTGCGAGCCGGCGAACGGCGCCGAGGAGACCCGCGCGGTCAAGTGGTCGGTGTCGGTGGCCGAGCAGCTGCGCACCCTGCTGGGCGCTCCCAGCGACGACCCGCCGCTGGAGATCGACGCCAACCTGCGTCCGGAGGGCCGCAACGGCGCGCTGGTGCGCACGCTGGCCTCCTACTCGGCCTACTACCGGCAGTGGGCCCAGCCCTGGGAGGTGCAGGCCCTGCTGCGGGCCCGCCCGGTGGCCGGCGACCCCGGCCTGGGCGAGCGTTTTACGGCGCTGGCCGACGAGGTCCGCTACCCGTCCGGGGGCATGCCGGCGGCGGGGCTTCAAGAGGTCCGCCGGGTCAAGGCCCGGGTGGACGCCGAGCGGCTGCCGCGCGGCGCCGATCCCAACACCCACACCAAGCTCGGCCGCGGCGGGCTCGCCGACGTGGAGTGGACCGTGCAACTGCTGCAGCTCCGGCACGCCCACCAGGTCCCGGCGCTGCAGCGGACCTCGACACTGGAGTCCCTGGACGCCATCGGTGCGGCCGAGCTGATCGCCGAGTCCGACGTCGCCACCCTGCGGGAGGCCTGGCTGACGGCGACCCGCGCCCGCAACGCCTTGGTGCTGGTGCGCGGCAAGCCGAACGACCAGCTGCCCGGCCCGGGCCGGGCGCTCAACGCGGTGGCGGTCGCGGCGGGCTGGCCCGACGATGACGGCGGGGAGTTCCTGGACCATTACCTGCGGGTGACCCGGCGGGCGAAAGCGGTGGTGAACAAAGTGTTCGGAGGCTGACGGGGTGTACACCGGATGAGGTTCTACGTCAGCAGCGCCTTCGTGCCCACCGGGGAGATCGTCGAGATCGCCTGCGCCGCCGACGAACTCGGCTACGCGGGCATCGCGGTCGCCGATCACGTGGTCAACCTGGAGACGCTGGCCACCCCCTACCCCTACACGCCCGACGGCGAGCGGCGCTGGAAGCCGTTCACCGACTGGCCCGACCCGTGGGTGCTGATCGGTGCGCTCGCCCAAGCGACCACGCGGCTGAAGTTCGTCACCACCGTCTACATCCCGGCAATGCGCGACCCCTATTCGGCGGCCAAGGCCATCGGCACCGCCGCGCTGCTCTCGGGCGGCCGGGTGGAACTCGGTGTCGGGGTGGGCTGGTGCGAAGAGGAGTTCGACCTGCTCGGCCAGTCCTTCGCCCGGCGCGGACGGCGGACCGACGAGATGCTCACCCTGATGCGGGAACTGTGGCGACCGGGCTGGACCGAGTTCGACGGCGAGTTCTACTGCGCCCCGCGCCTGGAGATGACGCCCACCCCGCCGCCGATCCCGGTCTACGCCGGAGGTCTGTCGGAGGTCGCGCTGCGACGCGCGGCCCGCAACGACGGCTGGATCGGGGACCTGATCGGGCTGGACCAGGCCATCGCCTCGGTGGCACGCATCGGCGAGTTGCGGGCCGCTGAGGGCCTGGGCATGGAGGGGTTCACCGTCATCACCCCGCTCACCGACGCGTTCCTGCCCGAGCACTACCAGCGGGCACGCGACGGGGGCATCGACGCCGTGCTGACCATGCCCTGGATGTTCTACTCCGGTCCCGAGGCGACGGCGGCCCAGAAGGTCGAGGGGATGCGCCGGTTCCGCGATGATCTGGGGGCCGACTTCGAGGCAGGCTAGGCCGGCTAGGGATTGCACTCCGGGCAACTGCCCGGGTCGGCCCACACCGCGGCGGCGGGCCGGCGAACCCGGTGCCCGCAGGCGGCGCAGCCGTGGATCTCGGCGTGCAGCAGCGGAGTGGGGGTGCCGCAGGCCCGGCACGGCAGTCCGGTCTCGGCGTCCACCCGGCCGAACCCGGGCGTGCCGCAGGCCGCGCATCGGGCGGTGAGCCGGCGCGCCATCCGGCTTGCCAGTTCGCGCAGCACCGCCCGGCGGCTCGGGTTGTGATGGGCCCGCAGGTCGGGCTCCACCACCGCGCGGCCGTCGGCCGAGCCCGCGACCGCGGCGGCGACGGCCCGGTGTAGCTCCGGCGTAGTGGTGATGCCCTTGACGACCACCGCCCGCGCCGGGTCGACGGGGTCGGCGGATCGCACGATCAGGGCCTGGCGGGGGAGGCCGGCGGTGAGCGCGGCGGGGATCTCGCCGGCCTCGCCGACGCTGCGCCCGGCCGGCGGCATCGACCAGGTGCGGTGTCCCTCGAGCACCTCGATGCCCAGCCGGGTGTCGCAGAACAGCAGGATCTCCTCATGGCCCGGAAAGCCGGCCCCGGTCAGTGCCCCGTAGCTCGCCTCGCTGGCCAGGCCGAACGCCAGCCCGGTGGCCTCGATGGCCAGGTGTGCCTTGGCCCGCGCGGCCTCGGCGGCACCGCCGCGCCGCGGCGTGCGCCCGCAGAAGGTTCCGAACCGGTCGGTGTCGAGGTCGTCGGGCACCACGAGTTCGGCGCCGAGTTCGCGGCGAAACGGCCCGGCGAACTGGTGCTGCTTGCCGTGCCGGGTGCCGACGGCCACCCGGGCGCCCCGATAGGGCCCCGGTTCAGGCCGCCCCGCCGGGTTCGCCGTGTTCACGGAGGACCTCCAGCAGGGCGTGGGAGTGGTTGGTCAGCAACGTCCACTGCGACACCCCCTAACTCCACGGCCGTCGGGTCCCGATCAGGCCCTGGCTGCGCTGACCGCGACACGACTGCAGACGATTGAATCGCGATGCTTGACATACGCAACATAAAACATGTAAAACACATCTTATGTCAACGATCGAGAGTGGACTCCCGGCGGCCCTGGTGACCGGTCCCGCCCTGATCGCCGCGGCCGGCTACGGCCTCGGCCGGCGTCACCCGCGGCCGGCCGGCCGGGCCGGGGCGCTGGTCGCCTCGATCGGATTCGCTGGAGCGCTCGCGCTGAGCGTCGCCGCGGCCCGCGGCGAGATCGTCACCGCGCGGCTCGGACCGCTGGAGCTCGCCGTTGACCAGCTCGCCGCGGCACTGTTGCTCCTCGTCTTCGGGGTGAGCGCCATCGTCCAGGGGTTCGCGGTGCGCTACCTGGCCGGTGACCCCCGGGCCGGCTGGTTCGTCGGCGGGGCGGGTCTGCTCACGGCGTCCTCGGCCGGGCTGGCCATGGCGAGCACGCTGATCGGGCTGGCCTTCTTCTGGACCTGCGCCGGGCTGGCGGTGTGCCTGCTGCTGGGCATGTACTGGCATCTGCCCGCGGCCCGGGACGGCGTGCGGCGGGCCGGTCTGGCCTTCCTGACCGGCGACCTGGCGCTGTGGTCGGCGGTCGCGCTGGCGACCGCCGTGTGGGGCCGGATCGAACTGGGGGCGGGCGCGCCGTCGCCGTACGCCGGGCCCGCGCTCATGGCGGTGGCCGTCCTGGTGGTGCTGGCCGCGCTCTCGCGGTCGGCGCAGATCCCCTTCCACCGCTGGCTGCCGGCCACGCTGGCCGCGCCGACGCCGGTGTCGGCGCTGCTGCACGCCGGGGTGGTCAACGCCGGCGGCATCCTCCTGATCCGCCTGGCGCCGCTGACCGACGATGGCGCCGCCCGCGCGCTGACGATCCTCGCCGGCGCGGCAACGATGGCCTACGGCACGCTGGTCATGCTGGTCAAGCCGGACATCAAAGGGTCGCTGGTCAACTCCACGACCGCCCAGATGGGTTTCATGATCATGACCTGCGGCCTGGGGCTGTGGGGCGCGGCGGTCTTCCACCTCATCGCCCACGGCTTCTACAAGGCGACGCTGTTCCTGTCCTCGGGATCGCCCATCGCCGCCCGCCGCCGGCGCGAGATGGCGCCGCCCGCCGCCGAACTGTCCCGGCCCCGGCTGGTGGCGAACGCGGCCGCGGCACTGGCGGTGCCGGCGGCGGCGCTGGCGCTGGCGGTCTCGGTCGTCGGCCTGACACCGGGCGGCACGGCCGGACACCACGCCGAGAAGGCCCTGCTGCTGTTCGCCTGGGTCACCGGGGCGCTGGCCCTGTGGGGCTGGCTGCGGCGCCGTCCCGGCATCGGAGGAGTGCTGCTCGGGGCGGGCCTGCTGGTGCCGGTCGCGCTGGCCTACGTGGCCGCCATCGCCGCCGTCACCGAGTTCCTGGCTCCGGCCCTGCCCGCCCCGGCCCTGCCGGAGTCCGCGGTGTGGGTGCTGACCGGCCTGGCCGTGACGATCCTCGGCGCCGGGGCGGCCGCCCGGTGGGCGCCCGGGGCTGAGCGCCTGCACGGGGCTCTGTACTCCGGCGCGCTGAGCGCGGGCCACGTACCCGACCGATCCACCGCCACGACAGGAGGACGTCGGTGACCGCCGCCACCGTCTCCCCGCCGGAACCCGCCGCCGCGCACTCCGACGCCTGCCGGGCCCGCCTGCGCGCCGAGGTGAATTTGGCGACCCGGGTGGTGCCCACCCACTACCCGCTGGAGACCTTCATCGCGGTCAACCCGCTGGCTGGCCTGGAGGGCATGCCGTTCGAGCAGGCGATCCGGCGCGCCGCCGACCTCTACGGCACCCCCGGGACGCTCGGCGAGGCCGAGTTCCGGGACCTGCACCGCCGGGGCAGGATCACCGACGCCGACCTGGACCGGGCCCTGCTGCAGCGCTACCCGAACCTGCCCGCCGAACCGGAGGTGCGACTGGGCGGGCGCGTGATCGGCGCGGTGGAACTCCTGCGCACCGACCTGCTCGCCGGGATCGGCGGTATCGCGCCGGAGCGACGCTACCTCACCCGCGCCGAGCAGCAGTCCGGCGGGGTGATCGACGCCGTCGACTCGCAGACGGCCAAGTGGTGCGCCGCCTTCCTGGGTGACGCGGCCTGGCCGATGCCCGGGCGGGACCGCGGCTTCTACCCGGCCTGGCGGGCTCTGGCCCCCGGCGACCGGACGCTGCCCAGGGCGGTGCGTGCCGCGCTGCGCCGGGCGGCCGGTCGACCGGAGGACGCCCTGCTCGACGCGCTGGGCGCCCTGGAGGTGGCCGACGACGCCCGGATCGGTTACCTGCAGGCCCACCTGACCCGGATGCCCGGCTGGGCCGCTCACGTCCGGTGGTGCGCCGGGCGCGGTGAGGGCATCGACACCCTCGGGTATCTCGCGATGCGGCTGACCTACGAGTCGGTGCTGCTCGAGCACCACGGGCCGCGGTCCGGCGCACCGGAACGCCCCGTCGGCGCACACCTGCCCTCGGCGCGGGAGCGGGCCGCGCACCTCGCCGAAGTGCTGGGCAGGCCCGAGGCGAGCGTCGAGACCATCGCCGCCATCGCCCGGGTGTTGACGGCCCTGCCGGTTCCGACCCGGGAGGTTCTGTGGCAGAACGCCTTCGAGGCGCACTACCGCGACGGACTGCTGGAGTCGCTGGCCGGTGGGGGCTCCGGGCACGACCCCGACGGCCCGATCCACACCCAGCTGGTCAGCTGCATCGACACCCGGTCGGAGGGCCTGCGCCGGCACCTTGAATCGCTGGGCGGATACCAGACACTGGGCTTCGCCGGCTTCTTCGCCGTCGCGATCCGCTACACCGACGTCCTCGGCGGACGAGCCCGGGACTTGTGCCCGGTGCTCATCGCCCCCAACCACGAGGTGCGGGAGACCCCGGCGCACGACAGCGCCGGCGCCGCGCACCGCAGGATGGCCGGCGTCACCGGGATGGCCGGCGCCGAGTCGGCGTTCCACGCCGCCAAGGAGGCGTTCGCCGCGCCGTTCGCGCTCGCCGAGGCCGCCGGGTGGGCCGCGGGCCCGCTGTCGGCGGCCAAGACCCTGACGCCCTCGCTCAGCGCTCGGCTGCGGCGCAGGCTGCGCGACGCGCTGGCCCCGGCCGCGCCTACCGAGATCGACCTCGGCGGGATGCCCCACGACGAGCAGGTTCTCTTCGCCCAAGTCGCGCTGACCATGATGGGCCTGACCACGGACTTCGGCCGGCTGGTGGTGCTGTGCGCCCACGGCAGCACCACCGAGAACAACCCCTACCAGGCCTCGCTGGATTGCGGGGCGTGCGGCGGGCAGGCCGGCGCGCCCAACTCCCGTACCGCGGTGGCCATCCTCAACCGCCCGGCGGTGCGGGCGGGACTGCGCAGCCTGGGGATCGAGATTCCCGAGGCGACCTGGTTCGTGGCCGCCCAGCACGACACCGCGACCGACCGGGTGAGCCTGCTCGACCACCACCTGATACCGGGCACCCATGCCGGGGAGGTCGCGCGGCTGCGGGCCGACCTCGATCGGGCGGGTGCGGCGCTGGCGGCCGAACGCTCGGCGATCCTGCCCGGCGCCGCGAACGCCACCTCGGCGCGGAGCGCCGCCCGGCATGTGGGCACCCGATCCTCGGACTGGGCCCAGGTCTTCCCGGAATGGGGGCTGGCCGGCAACGCCGCGTTCGTGGTGGCGCCGCGGGCGGTGACCCGCGGGATCGACCTGGCGCGGCGCACCTTCCTGCACTCCTACGACGCGGACGTCGATGCCGACGGGTCGGCGCTGGAGACTATCCTCACGGCCCCCCTGGTCGTGGCGCAGTGGATCAACTGCCAGTACTACTTCTCCACGGTCGCCCCGGAGGTGTTCGGCGCCGGCACCAAGACCATCCACAACGTGGTCGGCGGGGCCGGTGTGATCGCGGGGCACACCGGCGACCTGCAGCTGGGACTGCCCTGGCAGTCGGTGTCGGACGGCGACCGGCTGATGCACGAGCCGATGCGGCTGCTGGCGGTGGTGCAGGCGCCGCTGGATCGCATCGATGAGATCGTCGCCCGCAACCCGGTGCTGCAGCAGTTGTTCGGCAACGACTGGGTCGCGCTGGCGGCCCGGGGACGGCCCGGGGAGCCGTGGCGGCGCTGGACCCGCTGCGGCTGGCGGCGGTGGGCGTCGGGCACCGTGCGCCAGGTGTCCACCGACCAAAAGGAGAAAGAGGAGATGGTTCCATGACCGCAGCCCTGACCAAGATGACCAAGGTCGAAGTCGTGGTGTCCGGCGGCGATGCTGCCGCGGTGCGCGAGCTGATCCAGAGCGTCGGCGCGACCGGGTACACCAGCCTGTCGGGAGTCTCCGGGCTCGGCCACAGCGGCTACCACCAGGGCCGGCTGCTCTTCAACCAGCAGGCCGCCCTCGAACTGATCATCACCGTCGTGCCCGGCGAGAGGCTCGACGCCCTGCTGGCCGGGCTGCGGCCCCTGCTGGACGCCTCCTCCGGGGTGATGTTCGTGACCGAGACCTTCGTCAGCCGACCCGAGTACTTCAGCTAGAGAAAGGAACCGCCATGTCCCAACCCCTGATCGCCTGGCAGAACCTGCGCGCGGGCAACGAGAGCTTCACCGGCCCGGTGCCCGGCTATCACGGCGCGAACGCCGCGCGGTCTCCCTCGGCGGTGGTGTTCGGCTGCGCCGACGCGGCGGTGTGCAGCGAGACCATCCTCGGGCAGCCGCCCGGTTCGCTGATCAACGTCTGCACCTGGGGTCATGTCATCGACTCCGGGGTGCTGGCCACCCTGGAGTACGCCGTCGGCGAGCTGGCGGTGCCGCTGATCCTGGTACTCGGACACGCCGACTGCCACGCGATGGCCACCGCGACGCGGGCCTGGAACGACGCCGACATGCCGGAGGGGACGACCCGGGTGATGGTCGAGCAGGCGATGGGCTCGATCGTGCGCCGCGGCGCACGCGCCGACTCGGTCGAGGACGTCAACTGCGCCCACGTCGTGGAGACCGGCCTGGGGCTGCTGGAGCGCTCGCCGCTGGTCGCCCGGCAGGTGGATTGCGGGGCGTGCGGCATTGTCTGCGCCACCACCGTCGCCGGCAGTGGCCGATTGCGGGTCTATGCCACTGTCGGCGCGGTCGGTGAGGTCCCCGACTCGCTGCTCGAGTGCGTCTGAACCGCTAGCGCCGGCCGGCGTTGAAGCCCGGCTCGGCGACGATCGCCTCGGTCAGCGGGTCGCTGAGGTTGGGTATCTGGTTAGGCGTTGCGACGATGGCCGGGTCGGACTCGGCCGGCAGCCCGCCCGGCGGCGGGGCGCCCTGCGCCGGCGGCACGTAGGGCTCGGGGATGTCGACGACGTAGGGCTCGATGTCGATCGGCGCGTCGGGCGGCCGGGGAAGTTCGCCGGTCTTGGTGAGCGTGAACGGGATCGCGATCGTCGACCCGGCGTCGCTGCCGCAGGCTCCGCCGGCGTTGATGGTGCTGGCGTAGCCGTCGAGGCTGGTGGCGTCCCAGGAGTAGTTGTTGCGGCCCGGGGCGGTCTTGCCGTCCTGGCACAGGATGGCGTCGGGTTGCTCGACGAACAGGATCCAGGAGCCGACGGTCCAGTAGGCGTTGGCGCTCCACGGCGCGCGCTTGGGGTTGTCCTTCTCCGCGATGTTGACGCAGTGCAACTCGTCGATGGCGCACGGGGTGATCGTCCAGGTCGCCGTCTCGCCGCTCTCGGCGTCGAAGGTGTAGACCCCGAGCGCGTTGGGGTCGGCCAGCGGCCGCGGC
>CAYXOM010000094.1:0-4680 GCA_964466565.1 uncultured Mycobacterium sp. | reverse complement strand
CCCGCCCCGGCCCCCGCTCCGGCACCCGAACCGCCGAGCGGAGCGATCGGCGAGCAGCGGCCGGCGCCCCAGCCCAGGCCGTTCCCCGAGGAGCCGACGCCCTCCCCGACACCCACCCCGGGCGCCGAACCCGGGACCGTCCCCCCGGCCGGGCCGCCCGACCCGCGCAAAGATCTCGCCGCCCGGATCAAGTTCGAGAAGGACCTGCGGCAGAGCTCCAACCAGACGCTGCTGCTGTTCTCGGTCCAGTACGTGGCCGAGCAGTGCGGCAAGGAGGACTTCCTGGCCGGCAACGACGACCCGAACCTCCCACTGGTGACCTGCTCGCAGGACGAGAAGTACGTGTACATCCTCGACAAGTCGATCATCGCCGGAGATCAGATCCAGGACGCCACCTCCGGTTTCGACCAGCAGGGCGCGTCCTACGTGGTGGATCTTGAGTTCAAGGACGAGGCGGCGACCACCTGGGCCGACTTCACCGCCGCCAACGTCGGCACCCAGACCGCCTTCACCCTGGACTCCCAGGTGGTCAGCGCCCCGCAGATCCGTGAGGCCATTCCCGGCGGGCGCACCCAGATCAGCGGCGGTGACCCGCCCTTCACCGCCGACAGCGCCAAGCAGCTGGCCAACGTGCTCAAGTACGGCTCGTTGCCGCTGTCGTTCGAATCCTCCGAGGCCGAAACCGTCTCCGCCACCCTCGGGCTGACCTCGCTGCGGGCGGGTCTGATCGCCGGCGCGATCGGACTGACCGTGGTGCTGCTCTACTCCCTGCTCTACTACCGGATGCTCGGCGTGGTGGCCATGCTGTCGCTGCTGCTGGCCGGGGCCATGGTCTACGCGATCCTGGTGCTGCTCGGCCGCTACATCAACTACACCCTCGACATCGCCGGGGTGGCGGGCTTGATCATTGGTATCGGCACCACCGCTGACTCCTTCGTGGTGTTCTTCGAGCGCATCAAGGACGAGATCCGCGAGGGCCGGTCGTTCCGGTCGGCGGTGCCCCGCGGTTGGGTGCGGGCCCGCAAGACCATCTTGTCGGGCAACGCGGTGAGTTTCATCGCTGCCGCCGTGCTCTACGTGCTGGCGGTCGGTCAGGTGAAGGGATTCGCGTTCACCCTGGGTCTGACGACGATTCTCGACGTGGTGGTGGTGTTCTTGGTGACCTGGCCGCTGCTCTACCTGGCCTCGAAGTCGACCGTGTGGGCCAAGCCCTCGTTCAATGGTCTCGGCGCGGTTCAGCAGGTGGCGCGTGAACGCCGCGCCGCAAGTCAGCAGCGGATCGCCGCCACGGCGGGACGGGGATAACCGATGACCGACAACGAGTACTCAGCCGTCCGGACCGCCGATTCGGTGGAGGAGGTCATCACGCCGGATACCGATACCGCCGGAGCGGACGCCAATGCCCAACGCGGATTGTTCACCCGGCTCTACACCGGCACCGGCGCCTTTGAGGTGATCGGCCGACGCAAGATGTGGTTCGCCATCAGCGGCCTGATCATGGTGGCGGCGGTCGCTGCCATCCTGATGAAGGGTTTCACCCTCGGAATCGACTTCGAGGGTGGCACCAAGATGTCCTTCCCGCGGGCCGGCGCAACCGGAGAGGCCGACGTCGCCCAGGTCGAACGGACATTCCGCGACGCGGTAGGGGTGGAACCGGAATCGGTGGTGGTGGTGGGCAACGGGCCGACGGCCACGATTCAGATCCGCTCGGAGACCCTGACCAACGATCAGGCGAACCAGGCGCGCGATGCGCTGTTCGAGGCCTTTGAGCCCATCGGGATCGACGGCGAACCCAGCCGACAGGCGATCAGCGACTCGGCGGTGTCGGAGACCTGGGGTGACCAGATCACCACGAAGGCTCTCATCGCGCTGGCGGTGTTCCTGGTGCTGGTGACGATATACATCACCATCCGCTACGAGCGGTACATGGCGATGGCGGCGCTGGCCGCGCTCGGCTTCGACCTGATCACCACGGCCGGGATCTATTCACTGATCGGTTTCGAGGTGACCCCGGCGACGGTGATCGGCCTGCTGACCATCCTCGGCTTCTCCCTCTACGACACCGTCATCGTCTTCGACAAGGTGGAGGAGAACACCAAGGGCTTCGAGCACACCACCCGCCGCACTTTCGCCGAACAGGCCAACCTGGCCATCAACCAGACCTTCATGCGGTCGATCAACACCAGCGTGATCTCGGTGCTGCCGGTGGTCGCGTTGATGGTGGTCGCGGTCTGGATCCTCGGTGTGGGCACCCTCAAGGACCTGGCGTTGGTCCAGCTCATCGGCATCCTGGTGGGCACGTTCTCGTCGATCTTCTTCGCCACCCCGCTGCTGGTGTCGCTGCGCGAACGCACCAAACTGGTGCGCGACCACACCCGTCGGGTGCTGCGACGGCGCGGGCGGGCTTCGGGGGCTACCGAGTCCGAGTCCGAGGCCGAGGCCGAGCTGGACGGACCCGCCGCCGCGGCGTCCTCGGGGACCGGCGAGACCGCCGCCGATGCGACCGTGGCAGCCGGGGTGGTCACCGCTCCCGCTCCCGCGGCGCGCCCGCTGCGCCCGCGCCGCCCGACGGGCAAGCGCGGCCCGCGGGGAAAATAGGCCGCCGTGCCGAATCGGCGTCGCCACCGGAGGGCGGCAGCGGCGGTGGCGGCGGTGCTGGCCGTGCTGGCGCCGGCCGCTCTAAGCGCCTGCGCCGGAGGCGCCGCCGGCCAGGTCAACTACGCCGTCGACGGCATCCTCAGCACCTACAACACCAACACCGTCGCCGGGGCGGCCTCGGCCGGGCCGCAGGCCTTCGCGCGGGCGCTCACCGGCTTCAGCCTGCACGGCCCTGACGGACAGGCTTTGGCGGACAACGACTTCGGCACCGTGACGGTGGTGGGCCGCGAGCCGCTGGTACTGGACTACCAGATCGCCGACAGCGCCGTCTACTCCGACGGCAAGCCGGTTACCTGCGACGACATGCTGCTGTCCTGGGCGGCTCAGTCCGGCCGGTTCCCCGGCTTCGACGCGGCAAACCGGGCGGGCTACCTCGACATCGCCGGCATCGAGTGTCAGCCCGGGCAGAAGCGAGCGCGGGTCAATTTCCTGCCCAATCGGGGCATCGTGGACTACAACCAGTTGTTCACCGCCACCTCGCTGATGCCGGCCCACGTGATCGGGGACATGCTGGGCCTGGACGTGACGGCGTCGCTGGTGAGCGCGGACCCGTCGGCGATCTCGCGGGTGGCCGACGCCTGGAACACCGCCTGGGAACTCAAGCCCGACCTCGACCTGAGGCGGTTCCCCGCGTCGGGGCCCTACCGGCTGGACTCGGTGCGCGACGACGGTGCGGTGGTGCTGGTGGCCAACGATCGATGGTGGGGGAACAAGCCGGCGACCAGGCGTGTCGTGGTGTGGCCGCGGGGGGTGGACGTCCAGGACCGGCTCAACGACGGAACCTTCCAGGTGGTCGACGTGGCCGCGGGTTCCTCGGGCGCCCTGACCACTCCCGACGACTACGACCGCACCGACATCCCGTCGGGAGGGATCGAGCAGATCATCTTCGGCGCCGTCGGTGCGCTGTCCACCCCGCAGGCCCGCCGCGCACTGTCGCTGTGCACCCCGCGTGACGTGATCGCCCGCAACGCCAAGATGCCGGTGGCCAACACCAGGCTCAATCCCGTGCTGGATGACGCCTACAGCGCGACCGAGGCCGCCGCCGAGGCCGGGCAGTTCGCCGTGGCCGACGTCGATGCGGCCCGCGCCGCCATCGAGGGGGTCCCGCTGACGGTGCGGATCGGCTATCAGGCGCCGAATCCCAGGCTGGCCGCGACGATCGCCGCTATCGCCCAGTCCTGTGCGGCGGCGGGAATCACCGTCGCCGAGGTGAACTCGGAGACGACCGGCCCGCTGACCCTGCGCGAGGGCCAGATCGACGCCCTGATCGCCAGCACCGGCGGCGCGGCCGGCAGCGGCTCCACCGGGTCGTCGGCCTTGGATGCCTACGCGCTGCACTCCGGCAACGGAAACAATCTGCCCGCGTTCTCCAACCCGCAGATCGACGGGATCATCGGTGCACTCGCCGTGACCACCGACCCCAAGGAGCAGACCCGGCTGCTCGCCGACGCCGCCCCGATCCTGTGGGGCGAGGTTCCCACGCTTCCGCTCTACCGCCAGCAGCGCACCGTGTTCTCGGCCAAGCGGATGTTCGCCGTCGAGGCCAATCCCACCAAGTGGGGCGCCGGCTGGAACATGGACCGCTGGCGGCTGCAGTCGTGAGCGGAGGCGGCGCCGACGACGACCCGGCCGCCGTGGTCGCCGCCCTGACCCGGGTGGTTCCCGACTTCCCCGAGCCGGGGGTGGTCTTCCGCGATCTCACCCCGGTGCTGGCCGACGACCACGGTTTCGCGGTGGTCACCGACGCGCTCGCCCGGCTGGTCGAGGGCGCCGACCTGATCGCCGGGATCGACGCGCGCGGTTTCCTGCTCGGGGGCTCGGTGGCCCACCGTCTTGGGGTGGGGGTGCTGGCGGTACGCAAAGGCGGGAAGCTGCCGCCTCCGGTGCTCAGCCGCGCTTACGCGCTGGAGTACGGGGCCGCGACTCTGGAGATCCCGGCACAGGGGGTGCGGCTGGCCGGGCGCCGGGTCGCGCTCGTCGACGATGTGCTGGCCACGGGCGGGACGCTGGCGGCCGGCCGGG
>CAYXOM010000093.1:0-1575 GCA_964466565.1 uncultured Mycobacterium sp. | reverse complement strand
CCGGGCCGGCGGCCGGATCGTCGCCACCGGCCAGCGCGGCGCGCGCCCCGCTCGCGGCCTCCCGCAGCGCGTCGAGCTCGGTGAGCCTGCTGATCTCGGCGGCCAGCGTCCCGTCCTCGCCGGGCACCGGGGCGATCCGGTCGATCTCGGCCAGCGCGAAGCCCAGCCGGTCGGCCTCCTGCTGCAACTCCCGGGCCCGGGCGGTGCGGTCGGTCAGGTCCCGGCGCGCGATCAGCCACTCGTCGCGCAGTTTGCGGTAGTTCTCGAGGTGTTCGCCCACCGCGGCGAACCGGTCCAGCGCTGCCCGCTGCTGATCGGGGCGCATCAGGCGGAGCTGGTCGTTCTGGCCGTGCAGGGTCAGCAGGCCGGAGGTCAACGCGCTCAACGACTTGGCCGGGACGCTGCGCCCGCCCAGGTATGCCCGCGACGGCCCGTCGGCCCGCACCGTGCGCAGCGCGATCACGCTGCCGTCATCGTCGCGCTCGGCGCCGCAGGCGGCGATGATCTCGTCCACCTGTGCCGCGGTCGCCGGGTCGAGCTCGGCGGTGCCGAACCTGCCCTCCACCACGGCGCGCTCGGCCCCGGAGCGCACCCGCGAGGCGTCCGCGCGTGCCCCGCCGAGCAGGTGCAGCCCGGTGACCACCATGGTCTTGCCGGCGCCGGTCTCGCCGGTGAGCACGGTCAAGCCGCGGTCGAACTCGGCGGTGGCGGTGTCGATGGCGCCCAGCGAATCGATCCGGATCTCGGCGAGCATCGCGCTACTGCTCACGCCAGCTGGTCACCGGCAGCCGGAACTTCTCGACCAGCCGGTCGGTGAAAGGCGCGCTGTCCAGTCGCACCCACCTCAGCGGCGTCTGGCACTTGGTGACCTCCAGCCGCCCGCCGGCCGGCACTACGGCCTCGCGGCGGCCGTCGCAGAGCACCACTGCGTCGGGGTTGCCGGGGTCGACGTCGACGGTGATCACCGCGTTGGGATTGGTCACCATCGGGCGGGCGAACAGCGCGTGGGCGTTGTTGGGGACCACGATGATGGCCTCGAGGTCGGGCCAGACCACCGGTCCCCCGGCGGAGAAGGCGTACGCGGTCGAGCCGGTGGGGCTGGACACCAGCATGCCGTCGCAGCCGAACGCCGACACCGGCCGGCCGTCGATGGCGACCACCACCCCCAGGACACCCTGGTGGGTGCCCTTCTCCAGGCTCGCCTCGTTGAGGGCCCACCCCCGCCAGCGCACCTCGTCCCCGACCCGGACCACCACGTCCAGGGTCATCCGCGGCTCGAGCCGGTAGTCCCGGGCGATCACGTGCTCCAGGACCGCGTCGATGAACTCGGCCTCGGCCTCGGCCAGAAAGCCGATCCGCCCGAGGTTGATTCCCAGAACGGGGATGTCGGCGTTGCGGGCCAGTTCGGCGGCGCGCAGGAAGGTGCCGTCCCCGCCGAGCACCAGGACGAGCTCGCAGCCGGCCGCGGCGTCGGGGTCGGTGCCGGGCACCACCTCCACCCCCGGCGGGGCGGGGGGGCGCGGGCGCCCCCCCCCCCCCCCCCCCCCCCCCCGGGCCGCGGCCCGCCCCGCGCGG
>CAYXOM010000092.1:0-4878 GCA_964466565.1 uncultured Mycobacterium sp. | reverse complement strand
CGGCGGCCGCTGCGTCGTACACCTGGGCGGCGTCGCCGCGGCCGGCGGCCAGCTCGAGCACCCGCGGATCCTCCACCGCGGCCACCAGCACCTGGTGCTGGGCGGCCAGTTGCGGCAGCACCGGCAGCAACTGGCCGTCGAGCGCTGCGACGTTGAGGTCGGTGAGCAGCACCACCAGTGCGCGGCGCCGTACCCGCCGGCGCACCGCGGCGACCATCCCCGCGGCGTCGGACTCCAGCAGCGCCGGGGTGAGGGCAGCCATCGCCTCGACCAGCTGCGCGAGCAGCTCCGAACGTGCCGCACCGAAGACGGCGGCCCGGGTGATCCGGTCGTGGGCGAGGAAGTCGACGTGGTCGCCGGCCCGGGCGCCGAGGGACGCCAGCAGCAGCGCGGCGTCCAGTGACCAGTCCAGCCGCGGCCAGCCGTTCGGGTCGCCCCCGGTGGGATCGACTCCGATGCGGCCCGCCGAGGTCCGGCCGGTGTCCACGACGATGACCACCCGGCGGTCCCGTTCCGGGCGCCAGGTGCGCACGACCACGTCGGCGCGCCGGGCCGTGGCGCGCCAGTCGATGGACCGCACATCGTCACCGGCGACGTACTCGCGCAGCGAGTCGAACTCCGTGCCCTGCCCGCGGACCAGGACCGGCAGCAGGCCGTCGATCTGACGTAACCGCGCGAGCCGGGCCGGCAGGTGTTTGCGCGACAGGAACGGCGGAAGGATCCGCACGGCGGCGTCCACCCGGATCGACCGCTGTCGGCCCGCGAAGCCCAGCGGGCCGATCGAGCGCACGGTCACCGCGGCCGCGTTCTGGTCCCCGCGCCGATTCGGGTGCAACCGGGTGACCACCTCCTGGCTCCGGCCTGCCCCGACGTCGAGCGGATGGGCCCGCGGATCGGCCATCGCGCTGGGGGGCCAGGCATCGCGCAGCAGGCCGCGGACCCGCCGGCGTCCCCGGTTGTCCACCCGCAGCACGGTGTCGACCTGCTCGCCGAGGCGCGCCGAGGTGGGACCCGAGCGCTCGAAACGCAGATCGCCGGGTGCTCCGGCCCGTGCCGCATCCATCAGCACGCACAGCGCCAGGAATGCCGCCGCGGCGGCGGATGTCGCTGCCGGCCGGGGTGACACGGCGATCGGGAGCGCCAGGACCAGGGCCACCGCGGCCGTCCGGCCGGTGATCACCACTACCGGGGAACCGGGACCGAGGAGAGGATGCCCTCGAGCAACCCGTCGGCGGTGGCGCCTTCCATTTCGGCCTCCGGGCGCAGCATGATCCGGTGCCGCAACGTCGGTCTGGCCATCGCCTTGACGTCGTCGGGGGTCACGTAGTTGCGGCCGCTCAGCCAGGCCCACGACCGGGCGGTGGCGAGCAGCGCGGTGGCCCCGCGCGGCGAGACGCCCAGTTGCAGCGACGGCGAGATCCTGGTCGCGCCGGCGATGTCGACGATGTAGGCGAGCACCTCGTCGGCCACCAGCACCCGCCGCACGGCGTCGCGACCCGCGGCGAGTTCGGCCACTCCCGCGGCCGGGCGGATCGCGCCGAGGTCGCGCGGGTCGAATCCGTGGGCGTGGCGGCCGAGGATCGCGATCTCCTGGTCCCGTTCGGGAAGCGGCACGGTGAGTTTGAGCAGGAACCGGTCCAGCTGGGCCTCGGGCAACTGGTAGGTGCCCTCGTACTCGATCGGGTTCTGAGTCGCCGCGACGATGAAGGGGTCGGGCAACCGCCGGGGCTGGCCCTCGACGCTGACCTGACGCTCCTCCATGGCCTCGAGCAGCGCGGCCTGCGTCTTGGGCGGCGTCCGGTTGATCTCGTCGGCGAGCAGCAGGTTGGTGAACACCGGGCCCTCCCGGAAGACGAATGCCGCGGTGCGCGCGTCGTACACGAGCGATCCGGTCACGTCCCCCGGCATCAGGTCCGGGGTGAACTGGACCCGGGCGAAGTCCAGCTGCAGCGCCGCGGCCAAGGACCGCACCAGCAGGGTCTTGGCCACCCCGGGCACCCCCTCGAGCAGCACGTGTCCGCGGCACAGCAGCGCGATGACCAGACCGCTGACCACGGCGTCCTGCCCGACGACCGCCTTGCCGATCTCGCCGCGTACCGCAAGCAACGCGGCGCGCGCCGAGTCGGCGGCTGACTGATGCTGCGCCAGGGAGTGGTGGGTCACGAGGAGTGGACCTTCCTTTCGATCTCGTCGAGCGCCGCTGCCAGCGCGAGCAGGTCGGCATCGGTCTGCGGGTCCGCGCCGAACAGGACCTCCCGCGCCCGCGCCGGGTCGGCTTCGCAGCGCCGGGCCAGTGCCGTGGTCACCACCGCCGCCGCCGGGTTCGGCCCCAGCCCCAGCCGGGGGGTGATCCGGTGCAGCGCGGCGGTGCGCAGCGCGGCGGCGGCCCGGTCGCGGGCCCGGTGCGACCGGTACAGCCGCGCGCGGCCCTCCACCGTCTCCGAGGCGCGTACCACCACCGGAAGAGGCTCTGCGACCAGCGGGCCCAACCGGCGGCCGCGCCACCACGCGAGCAGCGCAACCGTCACGACCAGTTGGATCACCACCCACCCCACCCAGGTGGGGATCAGCTCGCCGATCGTGGCCTGCCCGCCCGCCCCGGCCGGAACCCGCTGGGGTGCCAGCCAGACCAGCCGGGGCGAGGCGCCGGCGAGGTTCATCGCCAACGCCGCGTTGCCCTGCATCAGCAGACCACCGTTGGTCATGAAGTCCGCGCTGCCCACCACGGTCACGGTCCGGCCGCCGTCACGGTAGCGGACCAGGGCGCCGCCGTAGCACCGGGTGATCTCGGTCCCGTCGACCCCGAGGTAGGTGGCAGCGCCCTCGAGGCGGACGATTCCGGCCCTGTCCGCCTCGCGCATAGTGCAATCCGGCTTGCCGCCGGGCCGTCCGCCGTCATCCGTCCGGATGCGGCCGGCCAGGGTCTCCCGAGCTCGGGCAGGTGGTTCGAGGACCAGCCGGTCGCCGGGGACCGCGGCCAGCCGGCGCAGTTGGTCCGCGGGCAGGTACCCGCTCTCGGCGACCAGCACCAGCGTGTCGCCCCGGGCGGCCTCCTCGACGTCCTCGACGGTGTCGGCGACGACGATGTCGACACCGGCCTCCCGCAACAGCGTCACCAGGGCGCGGGCACCGTCCGGCGACGTGGCCCCCGGGTCCATCCGGCCGCCCGGCCGCGACGTGGTGAGCACCGCGGTGAGCACGGCCACCGCGACGACGGCCGTAAGGGCCAGCGCGGTCCAGCCGGTGATCCGGCGGCGCTGTGCCCTCATCGCACCGCGGCCCAGTCCGGGCCGCCGGACTCCGCGGCTGATCCCGTCGCCGGAATTGCCCGGCACAGGTGGTCGTCGAGTCCGCTCACCAGCCGGTAGCCGGCCTCGGTCCCGGCCCGGCCCCCATAGGTGACGTCGTCGAACACCGCCGCCGCGGCGGCGAACTCCGCCCGGAGCCCGCCCAGCCGCGCCCCGCCGTCGCGGGCGAGTTCCCCGGCGGTGCGACCGGCCACCGGGTTGAGCAGGCCGTCCTCCTCGAGTTGGCGGCCGACCGCCCGGAGGCGCTGCCGGATGGCCGGACCCCATTTTGCGTCCGCGGCGAGATGTTCGGCGTGTGAGCGGTGGTCGGATGCGCTCAGGGTGCGTTCGCCGTACAGCGGTGCGGCGCCGCCGGAACCCATGGTGCGGCGGGCCACCCGGACGGCCACGATCAGCGCGGCCAGCACCAGCAGGGCCGTAACGGTGAGGGTCAGCCACCCCCCCGGCACCGACGAGGCCTGCAGCATCAGCCGGTAGAGCAGGTCGTTGAGCCACTCGGCGAGCCGGTCGCTCAGCGACGGCCGCGGGTAGATCGCCTTGGCGAGTTCGGCGGCGGCGGCGTCCCGCGCCGCGTCCCGCTCGATGTCGATGGTCGCCATCGCGGCTCACCGGGGGGCGGTCAGCCACAGGTCGTCGGAGGCCGCTGCCGGAGCGGGCGCGGCCCGGCTCTGCAGGAGCAGGTCGAAAGCCTCAGAGCGGATCCGGGAGTCCACGTACAGCAGAACGGTGACCCCCGCGGTGAAGGGGGCGGTGATGATCTGGCCGATCGCCGATCCGATGGCGGCGATCACCGCCCCGAGCAGGGTGCTGCCCGGGCCGGCGTCGGCGATCCCGCTCGCGATCGCGAACGGGATCGTCACCGCACCGGAGACCACGGCGGCGACCAGGAAGGCCAGCAGCCGGATCCCGAGGATGCGCCAGAAGTGCCGGCGTGCCAGGCCGAAGGACCGGCGGATCGCGTCGGGCACCGTCGCCCGCTCCAGGACGATCGCGACCGGGGCGAAGGCCAGCACCGTGAACAGGTAGGCGATCGCCACCAGGGCGCCGAAGACCAGGAACATGCCGATGAGGACCGCGGCGGTGGGGTTGGCGGCCCGCGCGATGCCGGCGATGACCCCTGCCGTGGCCGCGATGACGGCCAGCACGGCGAGGATCTCCAGCAGCGCCAGGCCGATGAGGGCCGGCAGCCGGCCGCGGACCTTGCGCCACGCCTCGGCGATGCCGATCGGCACGCCGAGCACCGCCCGGGCGACGACCACGGTCAGCATCCCGGAGAGCACGATGCTCCCCAGCGCGGCGGCCAGCACAGCGGTCCCGGCCGCGATCACCGTGCCCGCGTCGCCGGCGGCGGCCGGCAGGCGCACCTCGAAGATCAGCCCCAGCAGCGAGGTGATCAGCACGATCACCGTCGTCAGGCCCAGCGTCGCCGTCGGGTTCGCGCGGATATAGGTCACCGCGGCGTTGAAGATGTCGCTGAGCGACAACGGCCGCAGCGGGATGACGCCCGGCTTCCAGGCCGGGGCGACACCGCCGGGCGGCGGGTATCCGGGGTAGGGCTGCGGGTATCCGG
>CAYXOM010000091.1:0-12478 GCA_964466565.1 uncultured Mycobacterium sp. | reverse complement strand
CGGGCGAACTCGACGGCCAGCGCCGCCGTGCCGGCGATGCCCGTCGCGGTGTAGTCGTCGGTGATGTAGACCTTCTGGACGTCGCGCCCGGCGATCATGTTGCCCTGGGTGGAGCGCCGGTCGCCGGCGATGAGCACCCCGCCGGGATAGCGCAGCGCGACGATCGTGGTGCCGTGCGGGGCGATCTCGCCGGGCGACCCGGGCCCCGCGGCCCCGACCCCGCCTCCGGGCAGCAGTTGCGGCGCGGAGCGCTTGAGCAGCTCGGAGAAAGAAGACTGCTCGGCGGAGCCGGAGAGCCGGCCGGTCAGCGCAGATGTCAGCGGCGAGATGGAGGTAGCCGGGCCGTCAGGAGACGGCCAGATCACTGTCCGCCCTTTTGGACGTAGGCCCGAACGAAGTCCTCGGCGTTCTCCTCGAGCACGTCGTCGATCTCGTCGAGCAGGTCGTCGGTCTCGGCGGCGAGCTTCTCGCGGCGCTCCTGCCCGGCGGCCCCGTCGCCGGTGGCGTCGTCCTCGCCGTCGCCGCCTCCGCGCCTGGTCTGTTCCTGGGCCATCGCTGCCTCCTGGTCTCACGATCAGCGGTCCCGACCGCCGGTGCCCACCCTACCGCCCGGTTCCGGCCGGTCGGCCCGCACCCGAAACCTAGGTCGTCAGCTGCTCGACGAGTTCGGCCGCGCTGGTCACCGAGTCGAGCAGTTCGCCGACGTGGGCCTTGCTGCCCCGCAGCGGCTCGAGGGTGGGGATGCGCACCAGCGAATCCCCGCCCAGGTCGAAGATCACCGAGTCCCAGCTCGCCGCGGCGATGTCGGCGCCGAACCGGCGCAGGCACTCACCCCGGAAGTAGGCCCGGGTGTCGGTGGGCGGATTGTCGATCGCATCGAGCACCTGCTGCTCGGTCACCAGTCTCTTCATCGACCCCCGGGCCACCAGCCGGTTGTAGAGCCCCTTGTCCAGCCGGACATCGGAGTACTGCAGATCGACCAGCTGCAGCCGGGGCGCCGACCAGCCCAGGTTCTCCCGCTGCCGGAAGCCCTCGAGCAGCCGCAGCTTGGCCGGCCAGTCCAGCAACTCGGCACACTCCATCGGGTCGCGTTCCAGCAAATCCAGCACGTGTGCCCAGGTCTCGACGATGTCGGCGGCCCGGGGGTCGGGGTCGCGGGCCTGCAGCAGCGCGGCCACCCGGTCGAGGTAGCTGCGCTGCAGGGCCAGAGCGGTCATCTCCCGGCCGTCGGCCAGCGCGACGGTGGCCCGCAGCGCCGGGTCGCGGCTGATCACGTGTACCGCGTGCACCGGGCGGGCCAACGCCAGGTCCGAGACGTCGAGGCCGTGGCGGGGGCCCTCCTCGATCAGGTCGAGGACGAGCGCGGTGGTGCCGACCTTGAGGTAGGTGGAGGTCTCGGCGAGGTTCGCGTCGCCGATGATGACGTGCAGCCGCCGGTACTTGTCGGCGTCGGCGTGCGGTTCGTCGCGGGTGTTGATGATGCCGCGCTTGAGGGTGGTCTCCAGCCCGACCTCGACCTCGATGTAGTCGGCCCGCTGGGACAGTTGGAAACCCGGCTCGTCGCCGGAAGGTCCGATGCCGACCCGACCGGAGCCGACCACGACCTGGCGCGACACCATGAACGGGGTCAGCCCGCTGATCACCGCCGAGAACGGGGTCTGCCGGCTCATCAGGTAGTTCTCGTGGGAGCCGTAGGACGCGCCCTTGCCGTCGACGTTGTTCTTGTAGAGCTGCAACCGGGTGGCGCCGGGCACGCTGGCGACATGCCGGGCCGCGGCCTCCATGACCCGCTCGCCGGCCTTGTCCCAGATGACGGCGTCGAGCGGGTCGGTCACCTCCGGCGCCGAGTACTCCGGATGGGCGTGGTCGACGTAGAGCCGGGCCCCGTTGGTCAGAATCATGTTGGCCGCGCCTACCTCGTCGGCGTCCACGATCGGCGGCGGGCCGGTCGCGCGGCTCAGGTCGAAACCGCGGGCGTCGCGCAGCGGCGACTCGACCTCGTAGTCCCACCGGGTGCGCTTGCCTCGCGCGATGCCCGCGGCCGCGGCGTATGCGAGCACCGCCTGGGTGGAGGTCAGGATGGGGTTGGCGGTCGGATCGGCCGGCGAGGAGATCCCGTATTCCACCTCGGTGCCGATGATCCGCTGCATGCGCACAGCGTATCCCCGGCTCCGGACGCCCCCGACGGCGCTAGGGTCGGGGGATGAACGACGACGTCTTCGGCCTGCGCTACGGCGAGGTGCTGCTGGTGCGGATGGGCGCCGCCGGCCCGGAAGCGACCGTGTACAACACCTTCGGGCTGAACGACTGTCCCGCGGAGCTGTGGGACGCCCTCGATGCCCAGGCGATCGCGCAGGAGAACGGGGCGGTGGCCGCTCTGCTCAACGGTCCCCGCTACTGGCTGATGAGCGGCATCGCCAAGAAGGCCGGAGAACCACAGCCGGTCAAGAGTTTCGGCGGGATCGAGATGATCGAACAGGCCACGGTGCAGATGGCCCAGGATGGTTCGGGGAACAATCCGGCCCCCTACAGCATCAACAAGGTCGACCGCCGGGCGGTGTTCACCTTCGATGCCGGCCGCCCGGTCTTCGAACTCGTCGACCCCGACGGCCGGCGCTGGGTGATGCAGACCTGGAGTCAGGTCGTCGACAAGAACCTAACCCTCGACGACCTGGCCGGGCTGTCCTCCCGCCTCAACCCGCCGCCGGGGTGGCGCTACGAGACCCGGACCCTCGCAACGCCTTTGGTGGTCGACACCACCAACAGCGTCGCGCACGTCCTGCAGGACGACCTGACCAACACCTACTCACTGCAGGCTTGATCACAGCGGCGCTAGAGGTACTGACCTAGATTCGACTCGGTGTCGATGGCCCGGCTCGCACTGGAGGTCTTGCCCGACACCAGGGTGCGAATGTAGACGATCCGCTCGCCCTTCTTGCCCGAGATCCGTGCCCAGTCGTCGGGGTTGGTGGTGTTGGGCAGGTCCTCGTTCTCGGCGAACTCGTCGACGATCGAATCCAGCAGGTGCTGGATGCGCAGACCGCGCTGACCGGTCTCCAGCACCGACTTGATCGCGTACTTCTTGGCCCTGTCCACCACGTTCTGGATCATCGCGCCGGAATTGAAGTCCTTGAAGTACATGACTTCCTTGTCCCCGTTGGCATAGGTGACCTCCAGGAAGCGGTTGTCGTCGATCTCGGCGTACATCCGGTCGACGACCTTCTCGATCATCGCCTTGATACAGGCCACCCGTTCGCCGCTGAACTCGGCGAGGTCGTCGGCGTGCACCGGCAGGTTCTCGGTGAGGTACTTGCTGAAGATGTCCTGCGCCGCCTCGGCGTCGGGCCGCTCGATCTTGATCTTGACGTCCAGGCGGCCCGGCCGCAGGATCGCCGGGTCGATCATGTCCTCGCGATTGGAGGCACCGATGACGATCACGTTCTCCAAGCCCTCGACGCCGTCGATCTCGCTGAGCAGCTGGGGCACCACGGTGGTCTCTACATCCGAGCTCACCCCGGTGCCGCGGGTGCGGAAGATCGAGTCCATCTCGTCGAAGAACACGATCACCGGCGTGCCCTCGGAGGCCTTCTCGCGGGCCCGCTGGAAGATCAGCCGGATGTGCCGCTCGGTCTCGCCGACGAACTTGTTGAGCAGCTCGGGCCCTTTGATGTTGAGGAAGTAGGACTTCGCCTCCCGGGCGTCGTCGCCGCGGACCTCGGCCATCTTCCTGGCCAGCGAATTGGCCACGGCCTTGGCGATCAGGGTCTTGCCGCAGCCGGGCGGGCCGTACAGCAACACTCCCTTGGGCGGGCGCAGCGAATACTCCCGGTAGAGCTCCTTGTGCAGGAAGGGCAGCTCGACCGCGTCGCGGATCTGCTCGATCTGGCGGGTCAGGCCCCCGATGTCGCTGTAGGCGACGTCGGGGACATCCTCGAGCACAAGGTCCTCGACCTCGGCCTTGGGGATGCGTTCGAAGGCGTACCCGGCCTTGGTGTCCACCAGCAGCGAGTCACCCGGCCGCAGCTTGCGGGGCCGGTCCTCCTCGGCGAGCATCGCCGCCACCTCCGGCGCCATGTCCTCAGCGGCGACCAGCGGCTCGGCCAGCCAGACGATGCGCTCCTCGTCGGCGTGGCCGATCACCAACGCCCGGTGCCCGTCGGCGAGCACCTCGCGCAGGGTGCTGATCTCCCCGACCGCCTCGAAGGTGCCCGCCTCCACCACCGTCAGCGCCTCGTTGAGTCGCACCGTCTGGCCCTTCCTGAGCTCGCCAACCGCGATGTTGGGCGAGCAGGTCAGGCGCATCTTGCGGCCTGATGTGAAGACGTCGACGGTGTCGTCGTCATGGGCACCGAGCAGCACCCCGTATCCGCTGGGTGGCTGACCGAGCCGGTCGACCTCCTCGCGCAGCGCCAGCAGCTGCTGACGGGCCTCCTTGAGGGTGTCCATCAGCTTGGCGTTGCGGGCCGCCAGCGAGTCGATCCGCGCCTCGAGCTGGACCACCTCCCGGCTCCCGCGCGCCGGTCCCGCCGTCCCGTGGAGCTGCTCGCGCAGGAGCGCGGCCTCGCGGCGCAACTGCTCGAGTTCGGCGGCGTCGTCGCCGGACATCAGCTCGTCGCCGTATTCCTCGGAGGCTCCGGAACGGTGTGACTCGGTCATTGCGGCTCCTTCCCCGCACCGGTGGGCGGGTGCGGCGGATACCCAACGCTACCGGCGATCAGGCCGTCATGGGTCGCCGGAGGACATCGACACCGGACCGTCACTGTTAACCTCGTCTCCGACAGGGGTCTGCGGAAAGGACCATCGTGACCGCAAAACTGCTAGCCACGGGCCTGGCCGCGGCTGCCGTGGTGGCCGGGGCCGCCACCGTTTCGGCCTCCCGGATCCCGGCCCGCCCGGCCGTCGTCCCCGCGGTGTTCGGCGCGCCGCTGACGCTGGACCCGGCCGCGGCCGCCGTGCTGCCCACCGTCGAGCAACTCTCCGGCGTGCTGGGCGCGCTGGCCAACCCGGCTGTGCCGTTCGCCAACAAGGGCTACCTGGTGGAGGGCGGGATCGGGCGGATCGAGGCCCGCACCGCCGACGCGCTGATGAACAACGCCGTGGCCAAGGGCCAGTTGCCGCTGAGCTTCGCCATCGCGAACATCGCCCCGGCCGGCCCCGGTGCGGCCACCGCCCTGGTGACCGCCTCCGGCCCGGCGATGCCGCCGGTGAGCCAGAGCATCACCTTCGTCGACCAGGGCGGCTGGAAACTGTCGCGAAACTCGGCCGGCGCCGTGCTGGCGATGTTCAGCGGCTGACCCCCGGGCCGGTGTGGATCGGCTGGCTGGAGTTCGACATCCTGCTCGGCGACGTCCGATCGCTCAAGCAGAAGCGCTCGGCCGTCCGCCCGATCGTTGCCGAACTCGCCCGGCGGTTCCAAGTCGCCGCCGCCGAGACCGGCGCTCTGGACGTGCACCGCCGCGCGGCGGTCGGGGTTTCCATGGTCGCTGCCGACCGCGCCCACGTGGTGGAGGTCCTCGACGCCTGTGAGCGACTGGTGGCCGCGCGGCCCGAGATCGAACTGCTCTCCGTGCGCCGCGGACTTCGGCGAACAGACGACGACTAGGGACCGGGGACCAGGGACTTAGGTCGCGCGGCCCTTGCGCCGGACCGGGGTCGGCGTGACGGTGCCCGGGGCGAGGCGCCGGGCCGAGATCAGGAACGCGGTGTGGCCGCGCATGGTGTGCTCGGGACGCACCGCCAGGCCGACGACGTTCCAGCCGCGCTGCATCGTCTCCCAGGATCGCGGCTCGGTCCAGCACTGCTGAGCGCGCAGCGCTTCGACGGTCCTGGACAGCTGGGTCACCGTAGCGACGTAGACGACCAGCACACCCCCCGGCACGAGCAGCCGCGCCACCGTGTCCAGCACCTCCCACGGCGCCAGCATGTCGAGCACCGCTCGATCCACGCTCGCGTCGCCCAGGTCGCTGCCGGCCAGGTCGCCCACTTCCAGCCGCCAGTTCGGCGGCTCGGCCCCGAAGAAGGTGGCCACGTTGCGCCGGGCGTGCTCGGCGTGGTCGGCGCGGACCTCGTAGGACAGCACCGCACCGGTCGGCCCCACCGCGCGCAGCAGCGAACAGGTCAGGGCGCCCGAGCCGGCGCCGGCCTCCAAGACCCGAGCGCCGGGGAACATGTCGCCCTCGGCGACGATCTGGGCGGCATCCTTGGGGTACACCACCGCCGCCCCGCGCGGCATCGACATGACGTAGTCGACCAGCAGCGGGCGCAGCACGAGGAAGGCGTCGCCGCTGCTCGACACCACGACGCTGCCCTCGGCTTCTCCGATCACGTCGTCGTGGGCCAGCGCGCCGCGATGGGTGTGGAACTCCGCCCCGGGTCGCAGCACCATGGTGTAGTGCCGGCCCTTGGGGTCGGTCAGCTGGACCCGGTCGCCCACGGCGAACGGCCCGGACGGCCGCGGGACGGCGGCGGGATCGCCCACATCGGTCACAGCAGTTCAGACTGCCACGCTCCAGCGTGGGGCATCACCGGCGGGCGATGATCACCGGGATTCCGGCGGAGTGCACCACCGCGGTGCTCACCGAGCCGAGCAGCATGCCCGGAACGCCGCCGCGGCCGTGGCTGCCCAGGACGAGGAGCTGGGCCTTCTCCGCCTGCTCGAGCAGGCGCCGGACCGGCAGGTCGCACACCACGACATGGCGCACGCCGACGTCGGGGTAGCGCTGGCAGTAGCCCGCCAGCCGTTCGCTGAGCAACTCCTCGGCCTCGACCTTGATGTTGCGCCACTCGATGGGTGCCCAGTTCGCGCTGGCGAAGTCGATGGGCCCCATATCGCTCCAGGCGTGCACCGCGACCAGGTCAACCCCCCGCCGGGAGGCCTCGTCGAAGGCGATCGCGGTGGCCAGTTCGGAGGTCGGTGAGCCGTCGACGCCGACCACCACCGGTGCGTCGGGGGGCCGCGGCTGCTCGTGGTGGATCACCGCAACCGGGCAACGGGCGTGGTGCACCACCCCCGAACTGACCGAACCGAGCAGCGCCTCGGACACCACATTCCGGCCGTGACAGCCCACCACCACCATGTCGGCCTGATCGGACATCCCGACCAGGGTCGCCACCACCGGCCCGAGGACCACCTCGCCGGTGATCGGCACGCCGGGGCTGGCGGCATCGGCGGCGATTCCCAGTGCCTGGTCGACGTGCTGTTGCGCCTCGGCGCGCTGGCTGCGCACCTGCTCGTCGGGAATCACGACCTCCGGCCAGGGACCGCCCGAGTGGACCAGGGGCGCGACCACGGCGCGCACCGAGAGCGGTACGTGGCGCGTCGCCGCCTCGTGCGCCGCAAATCGCACCGCGGCATCCGAACTCGGTGACCCGTCGACGCCGACGACCACGCCAAGCGGTGTGCCCTCACCGGACATGCTGCCCCTCCCTGTTCGCGTGTCGACGCTACCCGCCGACGGCGAGGCCGCGCTGGGGACGTTCGTCACCGATATTCGTGCCGTTACTCTTTCGGCCGTGTCCACGCTGAGCTGGATCGCGGTGAGCGGCCTGGCGATGAGTGCGCTGGCGCTCGTCGGCAGCACCGCGCTGGTCATCCCGGCGCGGCTGTTCAACGCGGTGGTGACGCCGCTGGTCGCGCTGGCGGCGGGCGCCCCGCTCCGGGGGGCGCCGTTTCCCATGCTGCCGGAGGCCGTCGGGGCGCTGGGCAACCGGCTGTCCGTCTACGCCTGGCTGGCGCTGGGAATCCTGTTGTTCCACACTCTTGAGCAGTTCCTGCACTGGCACCACTGCCACCGCCCGGTCAGCCAGCACCGCCCGGTCGGGTATCTGATCCTGGCTGCCGACGGTCTGCACAACCTGATCGGCGGACTGGCGGTGGGAAGCGCCTTCGTCGTCGACATCCGGCTGGGGATCATCACCTGGCTGGTGGCCGCGGCTCACGAGATACCTCAGGAGATGGGCGATTTCGGGATCCTTGTGCACAGTGGCTGGCGGCCGCGCAACGCCCTGGTCTACAACCTCGTTTCGGCGCTGACCTTCCCGGTCGGCGGACTGATCGCCTACGGGTTCGCCGGGCGGGTCGACGTGGCGATCCTGCTGCCGTTCGCCGCCGGGACCTTCATCTACATCGCCCTGGCCGACCTGCTGCCCGAGACCACCGCCGCCACAACAGGCCTGCGGGCGAAGCTGGTGCACACGCTCAGCTTCACGGCCGGACTGGCGGTTCTCGGCGGGGGCGCGGCGCTGGCCTGAGACGCCGTGGCCGCCGGGCGCCGCCACGGCGCGCGGTACTTGCGGGGCTCAGACGACGCTGGTCGCGTAGGCGACCGCCAGGCCCGCCGCCACGGCGAAAACATCCTCGCCCAGCGCGACCGGGCGGTCGCGGCCGCCGTTGGCGGTGACCAGCCGGGTGCGTGCGGCATACCCTCCGAGGGTACCGAGCACCGCGCCGATCATCCCCGCACCCAGGCTGCCCCACCGGTAACCCCAGGCGGTACCGAGCACCGCCCCGGAGAACGCCCCGGTGGCGATCCGGGTCAGGAACTGCGCCGCGGTCTTGCGACTGGGCATCCGGGGCATCTGGTCGCTGACCAACTCGACCAGCGCCAGCACCGTCAGGACGGTGACGGTGACCCAGTGGCCCATCCAGGAGGCCCAGGTGCCGGCGAGGTCGATCCACTCAAGCATCGCCGCCCAGGCCAGGACCGCGGGGGCGGTGAAGGCGCGCAGGCCCGCGACCACCCCGATCAGCAGGGCCAGCAGCAGCACGAGAGCGTGGGTCACCGCGGGCACGCTAGCACGGGGGTCGATCAGAACCGGCAGAACCGGATGTCGCTGGCCAGGATCGCCTTGGCGCCGATCCCGGCCAGCGAGTCCATGGTGGCGTTGACGTCGCGGCGGGGCACCAGGGCCCGCACCGCCACCCACTGCGGGTCGGCCAGCGGGGCGATCGTCGGCGACTCCAGCCCCGGCGTGATCGCCGTCGCCTGCTCCAGCACCGCCCGCGGGCAGTCGTAGTCGAGCATCAGGTACTGCTGCCCGAACACCACTCCCTGCACCCGGGCGGCGAGCTGGTCCCGGGCGGCGGTGGCCGCCGTGCCGGCCCGCTCGATGAGCACCGCTTCGGAGTCGCACAGCGGCTCGCCGAACGCCACCAGGCTGTGGGTGCTCAGGGTGCGGCCCGAGCCCACGACGTCGGCGATCGCGTCCGCCACACCGAGCTGCACCGAGATCTCCACCGCCCCGTCCAGGCGGATCACCGTGGCGTCGATCCCCCTGTCGGCCAGATCCTTTCGGACCAGGTTCGGATACGCCGTGGCGATCCGCCGGCCCGCCAGATCGGCCACCTCCCAGGACCGGCCGGCCGGGGCGGCGTAGCGGAAGGTCGAGGACCCGAATCCCAGCGCCAGCCGCTCGGTCACCGGGGCCTGAGATTCGGCCGCCAGGTCGCGACCGGTGATGCCGAAGTCGAGCTGGCCCGATCCGACGTAGATCGCGATGTCCTTGGGCCGCAGGAAGAAGAACTCCACCTCGTTGACCGGGTCGACGACGGTGAGGTCCTTGGGGTCGGTCCGGCGGCGGTAGCCGGCCTCCGACAGGATCCACACCGCCGACTCCGACAACGTCCCCTTGTTCGGGACCGCGACGCGCAACATCGCCGGTCCCTAGAGCTTCCGGTAGACGTCGTCGAGCCCGATCCCGCGGGCGATCATCAGGACCTGGGTCCAGTACAGCAACTGCCCGATCTCGCCCGCCAACGCCTCGTCGGACTCGTGTTCGGCGGCCAGCCACACCTCGCCGGCCTCCTCGAGGACCTTCTTGCCCAGCACGTGCAGGCCCGCGTCCAGGCCGGCCACGGTGGCACTCCCGGCCGGGCGCAGACGCGCGCGCTCACCGAGTTCGGCGAACAGTTCCTCGAAGGTCTTCACGGCCAGCGATTGTCTCATTGCCCCGCCGGCCGCGGTCAGTGGGGTTTTCCCGGCTAGGTGCGGGCCGGCTTGCGCTCGGCGGCGACGTCGGCGTTCATCTCCTCAAGCGCCATGCCCTTGGTCTCCCGGACCCAGATCCAGACGAAGGCGAAGGAGAGCACCGCGCACAGCGCGTAGAAGCCGTAGGCGGCACCCAGGTGGTTGCGCAACTCGGGGAAGGTGACGGTGATCAGCCAGTTGGCCGTCCACTGGCCGGCCGCGGCCAGGCCCAGCGCCGCCGCGCGGATGCGGTTGGGGAACATCTCGCCGAGCAGCACCCAGACCACCGGGCCCCAGGACATCCCGAACGCCACCACGAACAGGTTGGCGGCGACCAGGGCGATGGGGCCCTGCGCGCCGCTCAGTTGCGGCGTTCCGTCGACCTGCGGCGCGGTGCCGAAGATGAACGCCATGGTCGCCAGCGTGACCGCCATCCCGCTCGAGCCGATCAGCAGCAGCGGCTTGCGGCCGATCTTGTCGATCAGCGCGATCGCGACCAGGGTGGTGGCGATATTGACGATGGAGGTGATCACCGTGATGGTGAAGGCCCGGCTCTCGTCGAAGCCGACGGCCTCCCACAGCACGTTGGAGTAGTAGAAGATCACGTTGATGCCGACGAACTGCTGGAAGATCGACAGGCCCAGGCCGACCCACACGATCCCGTACACCCCGCCGGTCGGCTTGCGCAGGTCGCGCCAGGACGGCTTGGTCTCGCCGGCCAGGGTGCCCTGGATGCGGTCGATGGTGATCTCCAGGTTCCTCTCCCCCAGCAGCATCGACAGCACCTTGCGCGCCTCGGGGATGCGGTGCCGGGCTATCAGGTAGCGCGGCGATTCGGGGATGGTGTAAACCAGAAGGCCGTAGACGACGGCGGGGATCGCCATCATCAGGAACATCCAGCGCCAGGCCTCCAGGCCCAGCCAGAACTTGTTGGCGGCGCCGCCGGCGGCGTGCGCGAGCAGGAAGTCGACGGCCAGGGAGACGAAGATGCCGGTGACGATGGCCAGCTGCTGCAGCGAACCGAGCCGGCCGCGGATCCGGGCCGGCGAGGTCTCGGCGATGTAGGCCGGCGCGATCACCGAGGCGACCCCGACGCCGATCCCGCCGACGATGCGGAAGATGACGATCATCTCGATGTTGGTCGCCAGACCGGTTCCCAGGGCGCTGATGAAGAACAGCACCGCGGCGATCTTCATGACCGCCAGCCGGCCGATCCGGTCGGCGAGCCGCCCTGCCGTCATGGCGCCGGCCGCCGCGCCGAGCAGGGCCGAGGCGACGGCGAAACCCAGCGAGGCGTTATTGATGCCGAAGTAGCCCTGGATCGAGGAGACCGCGCCGTTGATCACCGCGCTGTCGTAGCCGAACAGGAACCCGCCGAGCGCGGCGACCGCGGCGATGCGGACCGCGCCGCGGCCGGAGAATTCGTCGTCGTCGATCACCGACGGCTCGTCGGCCATGGGACCCTGACCGGCCATGCGGACCTCCCCGGACTGGTGTCGTATCAGCCTCCTGCAGGTGAACACGATGTCACATTCAGTCGGACGGCAACCGCAGTTCGGCGTAAATCCGCTGGAGAACGCCAACGTCCAGGCCGGCCAGCGACGTGACATGCCGGCGCCGGGCGCCGGTGGGCACCTCGACGTCGTTGGGCACCACCAGCACCGGGCAGCCGGCGTCCTCGGCGGAGGCCGCGCCGCTGACCGAGTCCTCGACGGCCAGGCAGTGCCCCGGCTGCACTCCCAGCAGTTCGGCAGCCTGCAGGTAGGGGTACGGCGCGGGCTTTCCGCGGGGCACCTCGTCACCGCAGACGCTGGCTGTGAAGTAGTGCCGACCGATGCTGTCGAGCGCTCGCTCGGTCAGCGCCCGGCGGGTGTTGGTCACCAGCGCCATCGGGACATCCGCGGCGGCCAGGTCCTCGAGGAGCTCTCGCGCCCCGTCGCACCAGGGCAGCCCGGCGGCGAACAGTTCGCCGGTGATCTCGTGCAGCCAGTCGGCGGTAGCCGCCATGTGGTCGGGGTCGGGATCCATGCCGAGATCGGCGTAGACGATGCGCATCACGCCCTCGGCGGACCCGCCGACCGTCGACTGCCGGACCTGTGGGGTGAGCACGCCCCCGAATCGGGCGTAGAGCTGCCGGATCGCGATGTCCCACAGTTTCTCGGAGTCGACCAGCGTGCCGTCCATGTCGAACAGAACTGCCTTCACGCGAGGTCCACGGTTGCCGCGGATCCCAGGTTCATCGCGGACCCTTTCGCCGACGTCCGTGACCGCCGTCGCCACAGTATTGAGCACGGGACCGGATAGCGAAGCGGAACCAGCCGGAAATCAACCAGCCAGCCGGCGGACGGGCCAGCGATCCCGAGCGCAGTTGCCGGCCCGAACTGTCGATCACGATCAGATCGTCGGCGGGACCAGTGATGGTGATGCCGCCGCTGTGATGGAGCCGGTGGTGAAACGGGCACAGCAGGGCCAGGTTGGCCAGCTCGGTGAGGCCACCGTCTTCCCAGTGCCGG
>CAYXOM010000090.1:0-4701 GCA_964466565.1 uncultured Mycobacterium sp. | reverse complement strand
CAACGAGGTCCTCACCGGGCTTCGCCGCAACGTGACCATGACGATCGCGATGATCATCACCACCGCGATCTCGATCGGGTTGTTCGGCGGCGGGCTGCTGGTGGTGCAACTGGCCAACCAGTCCCGCGACATCTATCTCGACCGGGTGGAGAGCCAGGTCTTCCTCAACAACGACGTCTCGGCTAACGATCCCACCTGTGACCTCGAGGCGTGTAGGGCGCTGCGGACCAGTATCGAGGAGCGCCAGGACGTCAAGAGCGTCCGCTTCCTCAACCGTGACGACGCCTACGACGACGCCGTCACCAAGTTCCCCGAGTACAAGGACGTGGCCAGCAAGGACTCCTTCCCGGCCTCCTTCATCGTCAAACTCAACGACCCCGAGCAGCACACCGAGTTCGACACGGCCATGCTGGGCCAGCCCGGGGTGCTCAACGTGCTCAACCAGAAGGATTTGATCGATCGGCTGTTCGCGGTGCTCGACGGGCTGCGCAACGCCGCCTTCGCGATCGCGGTGATTCAGGCAATCGGGGCGATCCTGTTGATCGCCAATATGGTCCAGGTCGCCGCCTACACCCGGCGCACCGAGGTCGGCATCATGCGCATGGTGGGCGCGACCCGCTGGTACACCCAGTTGCCGTTCCTGGTCGAGGCGGTGCTGGCGGCGACCATCGGCGTCGTGCTCGCCGTCCTCGGGCTGATCGTGGTGCGGTCGCTGTTTTTGGAGAACGCCCTCCAGCAGTTCTACGACGCGAATCTGATCGCCCGGATCGACTACGCCGACATCCTCTACGTCTCGCCGATCATGTTCGCCGTCGGCGTTGTCATGGCCGCCGTCACCGCCTACGTCACGCTGCGCCTGTACGTCCGGGACTGAGCCGGTGTCCAAGAAGGGGACCGGCTCCGGCGACGGCCCGGGGGGCAAGGGCGGGGGCAGGAAGGTTGTCGCGACCAACCGCAAGGCGCGGCATAACTTCGCGATCGAGCAGGTCTTCGAGGCCGGCGTGGTGCTGACCGGCACCGAGGTCAAGAGCCTGCGCGAGGGCCAGGCGTCCATGGCCGACGCGTTCGCCACCGTCGACGACGGCGAGGTCTGGCTGCGCAACCTGCACATCCCCGAGTACCACCACGGCTCGTGGACCAACCACGCGCCGAGGCGCAACCGCAAACTGCTGCTGCACCGGCGCCAGATCGACACCCTGGTGGGCAAGATCCGGGACGGCAACCTGACGCTGGTTCCGCTGTCGCTGTACTTCTCCGGCGGCAAGGTCAAGGTCGAACTCGCCCTGGCGCGCGGCAAACAGGCCCGCGACAAGCGCCAGGACATCGCCCGCCGTGACGTGGCCCGCGAGGTGGTGCGGGAGCTGGGGCGGCGGGCCAAGGGGATGTCCTAACATCAACGGGTGTCCCAAACAGATCGCCCCGAACGCCCCCGCACCGTGCTGGACAAGGACGAGGTCCTCGCCGGGCTGTTCGCCTGCTGGGAATCCATCGACGCGCTCCTGGCCGGGCTGACCGGCCAGCAGTGGCAGGCGCCCACCACGCTTCCGGGGTGGAGCGTGCACGGCGTCGTCGCCCACATCATCGGAACCGAGATGATGCTGGCCGGGGTGGCCACGCCGGAGAGCGGTGACCAGCGCCCCGCCCACGTCCGCAACGACATCGGCGCTCTCAACGAGGCCTGGGTGGAGCACCTGCGCGGCGAGTCGCCGGAGGGCATGCTGGCGAAGTTCCGGGAGGTCACCGCCCGTCGCCGCGAGATGCTCGACGCGATGCCGGTGGCGGAGTGGGACACCGTGACCTTCACCCCGGCCGGGCCGGACAGCTACGGGCGGTTCATGCGGGTGCGGATCTTCGACTGCTGGTTCCACGAGCACGACATCCGCGAGGCGGTCGGGCAGGAGCCCACCGACGCCGACCTCGCCGGCCCCGACACCCGGCAGGCCCTCGACGAGATGGCCGCCAGCATGGCGTTCGTGGTGGGCAAGAAGGGCCAGGCGCCCGACGGGTCGCGGGTGCTGATCACCCTCACCGGCCCGGTGGCCCGGCAGTTCCGGGTTGCGGTGGACGGCCGCGCGGCCCTCGTGGAGGACTTCGGCGCAGCCGGGCCCACCGCGGAGATCACCGTCGACGGTCTGCAGTTCAGCCGGCTCGCCGGGGGCAGGCCGCTGCTGGGCGGGCGGCCGCAGGGCATCGACTACGCCGGTGACGCCGAGGTCGGCGGCCGGATCGTGGCGAACCTGGCCTACGTGATCTAGGGGGCGCTGCCCGGTTTTCGGGCGAATCGCCCGATTCGGTTCTGGCCCAAGGGGTTGCCCAAGCGGTCGGGTGTCGGGGTATGGTCGGGCGCGACGACCCTTTGCGGTACCAGTTCTGGCTGGCGCACGAAACAGTGAGATGATGACGGCGAGGTTTTAGCGTGGAATCGGCAGCTGCTGAACATGATTCGCAACCCGGAAACCCGCGGAAATCGCGTCTGCACAGCATTCATGCCCCGGTCTTCGTCCCGGCCTCGATCGTGATCTTCGCGATGATCGCCTTTGCCGTGGTGTATTCGACCACCGCGGAGAACGCGTTCGGGATCCTCAATTCGGCGATCACCAGCACCGTGGGCTGGTGGTACATCCTGATCGCCACCGGGTTCGTCGTCTTCGCACTGTTCTGCGGGCTGTCCTCGATCGGGACCATCCGGCTGGGCCGCGACATCGAGAAACCCGAGTTCAGCTTCGGGGCCTGGCTGGCGATGCTGTTCAGCGCCGGGATGGGCATCGGTCTGGTGTTCTACGGGGTGGCCGAACCGTTGACCCATTACGTCGCCCCGCCGCCGTCCCTGGGGGCGGCGGGCTCGACCGACCAGGCCGCCAACAACGCGATGGCGCTGACGATCTTTCACTGGGGCCTGCACGCCTGGGCCATCTACGTCGTCGTCGGGCTCGGCCTGGCCTACATGACCTACCGGCGGGGCCGGCCGCTGTCCATGCGCTGGCTGCTCGAGCCGCTGATCGGGCGGGAACGGGTAGAGGGGCCGATCGGGCACGTCGTGGACGTGATCGCCGTGGTGGGCACCCTCTTCGGAGTCGCCACCTCGCTGGGCTTCGGGATCACCCAGATCGCCGCCGGCCTGGAGTATCTCGGCTGGATCACCGTCAACACCTGGTGGACGGTGGCCATCATCGCCGCGATCACCGCAGTGGCCACGGCGTCGGTGGTCAGCGGGGTCGGCAAGGGGCTCAAGTGGCTGTCGAACATCAACATGGCGCTCGCCGGTGCGCTGATGGCCTTCGTCCTGCTTCTCGGTCCGACGCTCTTCCTGCTGAAGGCGTGGGTGCAGAACCTCGGCACCTACGTCCAGTGGCTGCCGGAACTGTCGATGCGGACCGGGCCCTTCACCGACGGCACGTGGCTGGGCAGCTGGACCATCTTCTACTGGGGCTGGTGGATCAGTTGGGCCCCGTTCGTCGGGATGTTCATCGCCCGGATCTCGCGGGGCCGCACCATCCGCGAGTTCATCGTGGCCGTCCTGCTGGTCCCGACGGTGATCGGGTCGCTGTGGTTCACGGTCTTCGGCGAATCGGGCATCCTGCGCCAGCGCAACGAGGGCAGCATGCTCACCGACGGTGCGGTCGACGCCAGCACCGCGTTGTTCCGCCTGCTCGACGGCCTTCCGTTGGAGCTGCTCACCAGCCTGGTGGCGGTGGCGGTGATCGCGTTCTTCTTCATCACCTCCTCGGACTCCGGATCGCTGGTGATGGACATCCTGTCCTCGGGCGGAGACCTCGACCCGCCCAAGCTGACGCGGGTCTACTGGGCCACCCTGGAGGGTGTGGTGGCCGCGGTGCTGCTCCTGGTCGGGGGTACGGGTTCGATGATGGCGTTGCAGACCGCCTCGATCGCCGCCGCGCTACCGCTGTCGCTGGTCATGGTCGCCGCCTGTGTGGCGATGGTGCGGGCGTTCCGATACGACCTGGCGACCTCCCCGCGACTGCTGCACGTCTCCGGTGCCGATCAGCTGGCCCGGGAGTTGACCAACGGCAACGGCAGCCGGCGGGAGGTGTCGGCGACCCTGGCCGGCCTGGTGGCGGTGCGCACCATCCCGATCGACACCGTCGAGATGCATGAGCAGACCGGGGCGCTGACCATCACCGATCCGGTGGACCCACTGGGTCCGGACAGCGTGGTCACCGAGGAGGAACTCGAGGAGGCCGAGGCCCGCTACCGGTCATCCGGCCGGGGTTAGGGTCCGGGGGCGCGACCGGCGGGAATGCCGGAGCGGGTTGCTGTCGTTGAGGTGGCGTACCATGACAAATCCGAGCTGAAGCCATCGGCCGGGATGCGAGGGGCTGAAAGGTTTCGACTTCGCGCATCGAATCAAGGGAAGCGTGCCGGTGCAGGCAAGAGACCACCGTAAGCGTCGATGCAACCAATTAAGCGCCGATTCCAATCAGCGCGACTACGCCCTCGCTGCCTAAGCGACGGTGAGTCTGTCAGACCGGGAAGGCCCTCGGCCCGGACCCTGGCATCAGCTAGAGGGATCACCGCTCAGTCCGGTCGCGGGACTGTTCGGGACATCCACAGCGACTGGGATCGTCATCTCGGCTTGTTCGCGTGACCGGGAGATCCAAGTAGAGGCATAGCGAACTGCGCACGGAGAAGTCTTGAGGGAATGCCGTAGGACCCGGGTTCGATTCCCGGCAGCTCCACCAG
>CAYXOM010000089.1:0-2270 GCA_964466565.1 uncultured Mycobacterium sp. | reverse complement strand
CTCCGGGGTCGGCGAACCAGTCGTCGCGCGGCCCGCGGACCGCGCGCACGCTCACCTGCCCGTCTCGGACCGGTCCGGCCGGCGCGAGATCGACCGGCGGACCCTCGCCCGGAGGGTCGCCGACGGCCAGCAGGTCGCCGGCGCGCAGCGGCGCGGGGCCGATGCCCGACAGGGTGTCGCGGCTGCGGGAACCCAGCACCGGCTCGGCCGCGATGCCGCCGCGCACCCCGAGGTAGTTGCGCACTCCGGCGGCCGGGACGCCGACCGCGATCACCTGGCCGTCGGTGAGGCGGGCGACGCTGTTGAGCCCGACGCCGACGCCGTCCACCGTGACCGCCGCGGCGGCGCCGGTCACGGTGAGGTGCAGGTCGCCCCCGCGTACCCGGGCGGTGAACCCGCCCAGGGTGATCTCGACGGTGGCCGCCCCGGCGGGGTTGGCCATCAGCCGGTTGGCCAGCGCGTGCGACCGCCGGTCGGCCGCCCCCGAGGCGGTGACCCCCAGGCGGGCCAGGCCCGGCCGGCCCTGATCGGCCAGCAGTGCCAGCGGCCCGCCGGCGAGCACCTCCAGGACGCTCACCCGGCCGCCCGGAAGCGCACCCGCGTGCCCGGTGTGAGCAGTGCGGGCTGTGGCCGTCGCAGGTCCCACAGCACCGCGTCGCAGCGGCCGATGAGTTGCCACCCGCCCGGCGACTCCCGTGGGTAGATCCCGCTGAACTCCCCGGCCAGGCCGACCGAGCCGGCCGGCACCCGGGTCCGGGGCTCGGCCTGCCGCGGCACCGCCAGCCGCGGGTCGCCGCCGACCAGGTAGGCGAATCCCGGCGCGAACCCGGTGAAGCCCACCCGCCAGGGCAGCGCGGTGTGCGCCCGCACCACCTCGGCGGTGCTCATCCCGGTGTGCCCGGCCACCGCGGCGAGGTCGGGGCCGTCGTAGACCACGTCGAGCAGCACCTCGGGGCCGTCATCCGGGAGCTCCGGAGCGGGGCCGGCCGCGCGCAGTGCGGCCAGCAGTGCGCGGCCGCTGCGGCAGGACGCCGGGTCGGCGAAGCCGACCAGGACCGTGCGCGCTCCCGGAACGACGTCGATGACCCCGGGGATGTCGGAGCCGGCGATCGCCGCCGCGAGGTGGATGACCTCGTCGATCCCGCCGCACTCGGCGAGGACGGCGCGGTCGCCGTAGTCGTGCAGACGCGCCCCGGCGGTCACGGCACCGGTGTGTAGGTCGGTTCGCGGCTCTTGACGTAGCCGATCACGCGGTAGGTGACCGGCAGCAGGACGACCTCCACGGCCGTCTTGTACAGCCAGCCGATCGCGACGTAGGTCACGAAGTCGCCGGCGCTGCTGATCCCGATCGCCGGTGCGGCGATGGCGCAGAACACCAGGGTGTCGCCGAACTGCCCGACGGCGCTGGAGCCCAGCAGCCTCGCCCACAGGTGGCGTTCCCTGGTGCGGGCCTTGATCCGGACCAGCGTCCAGGCGTTGAGGGTCTGGCCGACCACGAAGCCGGCCATACCGGCCACGATGAGCTGGGTGTAGGAGCCGACCACGTTGGCCAGGTGTTCCTGGTTGGGGTAGAAGTCGGCGGCCGGTAGCGCCACCGTGATCCAGAAGACCAGTGCCGCAAGCCCGTTCATCGCGAAACCGATGACGATGGCGCGCCGGGCCGCCCGGAACCCGAACACCTCGGCCAGGACGTCGCCGATGACGTAGGTCAGCGGGAAGACCAGGAACCCGCCGTCGGTGATGAGTGGGCCGAATGCGACGCCCTTGGTGGCCGCGACGTTGGAGATGATCACCAGCGAGGTGAAGATCGCGACCAGGGCCGGGTAGTGGACGCTGCCGACCAGTGCCGGACCGGCCGGGGCCGCGACCCGGGGTTCGGCTGCCCGGCTCATGCACCGAAGTCTAGGTGGCCGCCGGTGCGGCGGCTGGCGTAAGGCCACGGGGCGTTACGTTCGGGAACCGACTCGGCGCGAACCGATTTGAGTCGGCTGCGCAGGTGGTTGCGCAACTCGTGCAGCGCCGGGTCAGCCCAGCGGTTCACGGCCTCGTCGGGATCATCGGTGAGATCGTAGAGCTCCCACTGGTCGGCCAGCGGACTGGTGCGGTAGACCTCGCCGCCGGGGCCGTTGGCCGCCAGGTGCCGCACACCCGGCTCGGTCCAGGTGGACGGGTCGTCGAAACTGCGGACCAGCTTCCACAGGTGGCCGGACCCCCCCGGTGCGTCGGCGCCGTCGACCCGCACCACCATGCCCTCGAAGTTGGCGGCGGTG
>CAYXOM010000088.1:0-1634 GCA_964466565.1 uncultured Mycobacterium sp. | reverse complement strand
GGTGTCGCCGGCCCGCCCCCGGAGCGGATCCTCGCCGTTACCGGCTGATCGCGATGCGCTGTGCGGTGGATCCGGCGTAGGCGCCGTTGACCCGCACCGTCAGCACGCCCGCGTCGTAGCTCGCCGCGACCGAGTCGGCGGTGACGTGCGCCGGGACGGCGAACGAGCGCTGGAAGGATCCGTACCGCACCTCACGCAGGGTGCGGCCGTCGGCGTTCTCCGAATGCTCGTCGCGCCGCTCGCCGCTGATCACCAGGCGCCCGCCCTCGAG
The DNA here is from genome assembly GCA_964466565.1 of uncultured Mycobacterium sp. GTDB lineage: Bacteria > Actinomycetota > Actinomycetes > Mycobacteriales > Mycobacteriaceae > Mycobacterium. Next base: position 1,363 of record CAYXOM010000088.1, on the reverse strand, counting down.
TTCGACCGTGACGTCGCGGTCCACGTCGACGCCGGGGAGCTCCAGGCGCACCAGCGCGTCCTCGCCGTCCCGCACGATCTCCGCGGCCGGGTTGAACCCGCTGGGGAACGCCTCGTTGGCGCCGGCCACCTGGGTGGCCGGGGCCAGGAAGTCCCGGACCAGCTGATCCAGCGTCCAGCTCGGCCGCGACCACATCGCCACACTGCTCATCGTCTGTCCTCCTTGAACTTTCGCCGTTGTCCCGGGCGGATTACCCCGCCCGCCGACTGGTGAAACTTGAGCGGACCACGCTAATGTTCCGGCTCGCCTTCGCCCTCGGCGAACACCGACGGCGCAACCCGGGCCGCCGACCGGGTTACCAGACGTCGCCGTCGCGCCAGTCGCAGGTCAGGTCCTCGCCGGGGTCCAGGTCGACGTCCACCGGCAGGGCGAACACCGATCCGTCGTCATCGGGGGTGCGGACCGGTCCGCCGGGGGAGAGCACCGCGGTGGGGCCGCGCCAGGGCAGCCAGCCGCGCGGGCGGTAGAGGCGGCGTCCGGCACCCGATGCGCTCAGCGCCCCGACCCGGTAGGCGCCCCGGATCACCTGTTCGAGGGCGTCCATCACGGCCCCGCCCAGCCCCTGGCCGCGCCAGTCCTCGTCGACGGCGACGCCCTCGACGTAGCCGCACCGCAGGGCGGTGCCGCGGTAGAGCAGCCTGCGCTGGACGACCGCGCCGTGGGCGATGAGGGTGCCGCGGTGCACGATCAGGGCGTGCATGCCGCCGAGGGTGTGCTCCCAGTCGCTGTCGCTGAAGTCTCCGGCGTGCGCGCGCACGAGCAGGGCCCGGGCGTTGCCGGCGGTGTCGGCGTCGAGGTCGCTGGTGTGCACCAGGCGAGCGGTGTGCACCTGGGCCTTCACCACCTCAGCTCTACCAGGCCGACGGTCACCGCGGGCCGGGTTGGGCCGGGGCCCAGCCGATCCGCACCTGCTGGCCCGGCCGCAGCTGGGCCAGGATGTCGGTGTCGGAGTCGAGGAGCACGCCGATGACCGGGTAGCCGCCGGTGACCGGGTGGTCGGGGCCGGCAATCACCGGCCGGCCGTCGGGCGGGACCTGGATGGCGCCGCGGCGCAGGCCCTCGCTGGGCAGTTGCCGTCCGGGGTGGCGCCAGGCCAGTGGCTCGCCGAGCAGTCGCACCCCGACCCGGTCGGCGTGCCCGGAGACCGTCCAGGCGGTGCTCGCCAGCGCGCCGGGGTCGGCGAACCAGTCGTCGCGCGGTCCCCGGACCGCGCGCACGCCCACCTGCCCGTCCCGGACCGGTCCGGCTGGCGCGAGGTCGACCGGCGGGGCCCCGCCCCGGGGGTCGCCGGCGGGGGGGAGGG
>CAYXOM010000087.1:0-3458 GCA_964466565.1 uncultured Mycobacterium sp. | reverse complement strand
GTTCGGCGCGCACCCGCTCGGCCGCGGAGTCGATGCCGTCGAGGGCGGTGGTGATCACCTCGTCATCGACGCCCTTGGTGCGCAGTTCGGCGGCCAGCGCCCGCCTGCCCTTGCCGGCGTTGGCCTGCCTGGACCGCACCCACTGGTCGGCGAAGGCGGCGTCGTCGACCAGACCGACCGCAGCCAGCCGGTCGAGGACCACGCGCGCCACCTCCTCGGGGTAACCGCGCCCGGCCAGCCGGTCGGCCAGTTCGGCGCGGGAGCGCGACCGCGCGGTGAGCAGGCGCAGGCACAACGCGTGCGCCTGCTCCTCGCGGGTATCAGAAGTCGACGGGAGCGGGAAGGACGTCATCGACGATCTCGTCGGTCAGCGTGGCACCGACGCCGAGCTTCTCCTTGATCTTCTTCTCGATCTCATTGGCGACGTCGGGGTTCTCCATCAGGAACGTACGGGCGTTCTCCTTGCCCTGGCCCAGTTGCTCGCCCTCGTAGGTGAACCACGACCCGGACTTGCGGATGAAGCCCTGGTCGACGCCCATGTCGATGAGCGAACCCTCGCGACTGATGCCCTTGCCGTAGAGGATGTCGAACTCGGCCTGCTTGAACGGCGGCGACACCTTGTTCTTGACGACTTTCACACGGGTGCGGTTGCCGACCGCGTCGGTGCCGTCCTTGAGCGTCTCGATGCGCCTGACGTCCAGCCGCACCGAGGCGTAGAACTTCAGCGCCTTTCCGCCAGTGGTGGTCTCGGGACTGCCGAACATCACCCCGATCTTCTCGCGCAACTGGTTGATGAAGATCGCGGTGGTTCCCGAGTTGCTCAGCGCGCCGGTCATCTTGCGCAGCGCCTGGCTCATGAGCCGGGCCTGCAGACCGACGTGGCTGTCGCCCATCTCGCCCTCGATCTCGGCTCGCGGCACCAGTGCGGCCACCGAGTCGATGACCAGGATGTCGATGGCCCCGGAGCGGACCAGCATGTCGGCGATCTCCAGCGCCTGCTCACCGGTGTCGGGCTGGCTGACCAGCAGCGAGTCGGTGTCGACCCCGAGGCTGCTGGCGTACTCGGGATCCAGTGCGTGCTCGGCGTCGATGAAGGCGGCGATCCCGCCGGCGGCCTGGGCGTTGGCCACCGCGTGCAGGGCGACGGTGGTCTTGCCCGAGGATTCCGGTCCGTAGATCTCCACGACACGGCCGCGCGGCAGCCCGCCGATGCCCAGCGCCACGTCGAGGGCGATGGAACCGGTCGGGATGACCGAGATGGGCGCCCGGACCTCGTCGCCGAGTCGCATCACCGCGCCCTTGCCGTGGTTCTTCTCGATCTGGGCGATCGCGAGATCGAGTGCCTTCTCGCGGTCGTTGGCCTGCTGTGCCATGGGTGTCTCCGTTCGTTCGGTGTTCGGTTGACCGGGGTCGGTCGGTTGGCCGCGACGCTAGAGCAGACCTCCGACACGACACCGGTCGAACACCGCCCACAGTAGCGAACATGTGTTCGATGGCAAGCAGGCGCGCGGCGTGTCGGATCGCCCCGGGCTCACCACCGGTCGCGGGGCACGTCGAAGTCGGCGCACAGCGCCCGCCACACCTCCCGGGGGTCCTCCCCGTCCTCGATCGCCTGGGCAGCGGTGCGCCCGCCGAGCCGGTTGAGCGCGTGGTCCACCAGCATCGAGGCCCCGCGGACCGGGCCGAACTCCCCGGTCACCAGTTCGTGGAATTCCGTCAGCCGCACGCGACCAAGCTACCCAGCCAGGGCCGTGCGACACACCCGCACCGGATCGGCCACCTCGGCGACCCCCTCGCCGGCCCGGCGGGCCGCCCGGCGGTATCCGGGAGTGGCGAGCACATCGTTCACCGCAGCCACCAGGGCCTCGGCGCTGAGCGGGCGCACCAGGCGCGCACTCCCCTGGCGCACAACGCGATTGGCCAGCTCCCACTGGTCTCCGCCGCCGGGCACCACCACCACCGGCACCCCGGCCAGCAGCGCCTTGGACAGCATGCCGTGTCCCCCGCCGCAGACCGCCACGTCGGCGTGCCGCAACAGTTCGTCCTGCCGCCCCAGCCCGACACTGGCCCACGGCGGCACCGGCGGATCCGCGCCCGCGGAGGCTGCGCTGGTCGATCCGCCGAGCCGGGACACCACTACCCGCGACCCCGCCGGCAGGGATCTGCCGGGCACCAGGGCCCCCAGCGCCACCTCGGCCAGCCCGGCCGCACCGCAGCCGGCGGTGGACGGCGCCACCAGGACCACCGGCCCCGAACCGGGCGGCACCGGCAGGATCGCCGCGGTTGGTTCGAAGTGCAGTGGGCCGACCAGGACCGCCTCGGCCGGCCAGTCCGGCCGGGGCACCTCGAGGGCCGGCAGGGTGGCGATCAGCCGGCGGCGGGGTCCGGGATCGGGTCCGGGCAGGCCGATGTCGCGGCGCGCGGCCGCACGCTGACGGCGCCCGGCCCGCAGGGAACGGGCGGTCATCGCCCGCATGGCGGTGTCGCGCAGCCGGCCGCCCACCCCGGCGCCGGGGGCCAGGCCACTGCCGATCGGCGGCAGCCCCCGCGACGGCAGGTAGAGCGGATGCGGGCTCAGTTCGGCCCAGGGAATGCCGAGCAGTTCGGCCGCCATTCCCCCGCACGCGGTGATCGCGTCGGAGACCACCAGATCCGGTCGCAGCCCGGCCACGGCGGGCGCGTTACGCCGCGCCATCCGGGCGGCACGCCGGTGGATCTTGGCACCCGCGTCGGCGTCGTCGTCGCCCTCCTCGGCGTCCAGCCCGTCCAGCTCGGCCGCCGCGATCCCCGCCGAGCGGGCGGTGTCCAGCCAGCGGCGCCCGGTCAGCAAAACCGGGTCCTCGCCGGCGGCGCGCAGGCGCAGGCACAGGGCCAGCGCCGGGAAGGCATGTCCCGCCTCCGGTCCGGCGACCACGGCGACCCGCATCGGCCCACCCTGCCACAGCCGGCCTGGCTCTAGGCTGGAGACCATGAGCGACCAGAGCGCCGATGACGCCGTCGGCACCGACGTCGACAACGCCCACACCGTCGAGGTGTTCCTCGCAGCACTGCAGAACCAGGACGTCGAGGCCGCGGGCGCGCTCCTCGACCGGGATCTGCTCTACCAGAACGTCGGCTTCCCGACCATCCGGGGCCGTGCGCGGGCGATGAAACTCTTCCGCGGCATGCAGGGCAGGGCCGGGTTCGAGGTCCGGACCCATCGGATCGCCGTCAACGGCTCCGCCGTACTCACCGAGCGGACCGACGCGCTCGTCTTCGGCCCGGTGCGCCTGCAATTCTGGGTCTGCGGCGTGTTCGAGGTCCGCGACGGCCGGATCACCCTGTGGGGGGACTACTTCGACATGTTCGACTTCGGCAAGGCCGTGGTTCGCGGGCTGAGCGGTGCCGCCGTACCCGCGCTGCGCCCGCGACTCTGAGGCGGGCCGGCCCCCAGTTCCTCGAACGCCTGCGCCCAGCCC
>CAYXOM010000086.1:0-12816 GCA_964466565.1 uncultured Mycobacterium sp. | reverse complement strand
ATCGTCGTCTCCCACGACCGCTACCTGCTCGAGCGGGTGACCGACCGGCAGTACGCGCTCATCGACGGCCGGTTGCGGCACCTGCCGGGCGGGACCGATGAGTATCTGCGCCTCGGCGCATCCGGCGGTGCCGCTCCCCGGGAGCCCGTCGCCCCGCTGGAGCGGGAGGGGCTCACCGGCGCGCAGCTGCGCGGCGCCCAGAAGGAGGTGGCCGCCCTGGACCGGGCCCTGGCCCGGCTGGCGGCCCGGGTTGAGGCCGCCCACGTCGAGCTGGCCGGCCACGACCAGTCCGATCACGTCGGGATCGCACGCCTGAGCGCCGCGCTGCGCGACACCGAGGCCGAGTTGGCCGCGACCGAAGCCCGGTGGCTGGAATTGTCCGAGCGAATCGAGTCGGCCGGTTAACCGGGCCTCACCGGGTCAGTCGCCGCCGCAGTCCGGTCGCGGTCTGCCGCAGCTCGTGCAGCTGCTCGGCGACCCGCCGCGGCGACGTCCCCCCGCGGGAGTCCCGGGAGGCCACCGAGCCTGTCACCGTGAGGACTTCGCGGGCCTCGGGGGTCAGCGCCTCGCCGGCCCGGGCCAGCTCGGCGTCGGTCAGGTCCGCAAGGGTGACGCCACGCTCCTCGGCCGCGCGAACCGCCGCGCCGGCGGTCGCGTGCGCCTCGCGGAACGGCACACCCCGGCGGACCAGCCATTCGGCGACGTCGGTGGCCAGGGTGTGGCCCCGCGGCGCCAGTTCCGCCATCCGCTCGACGTCGAAACGCAAGGTGGAAACGAGGCCCGCCATCGCCGGCAGCACCAATTCGAGCTGGGCCACCGAGTCGAGCACCGGCTCCTTGTCCTCCTGCAGGTCCCGGTTGTAGGCCAGTGGCTGGGCCTTGAGGGTGGCCAGTAGACCGGCCAGGTTGCCGATCAGCCGGCCGGACTTCCCGCGGGCAAGTTCGGCGATGTCGGGATTCTTCTTCTGCGGCATGATCGAACTGCCGGTGGACCAGGAGTCGTGCAGGTGGACGTAGCCGAACTCCGTCGTGCTCCACAGGATGATGTCCTCCGCCAGGCGGGACAGATCGACTCCGATCATGGCGAGCACGAAGGCCGCCTCGGCGGCGAAGTCACGGGATGCGGTGGCGTCGATCGAATTCCGGGCGGCCTCCTCGAAGCCGAGGGCGGAGGCGATCGAGTCCGGATCCAGGCCCAGCGAGGAGCCCGCGAGCGCCCCGGACCCGTAGGGCGACACGGCGGCGCGACGGTCGGCGTCGGCGATGCGGTCGACGTCGCGCAGCAGCGGGTGGGCGTGGGCCAACAGGTGGTGGGCGAGCAACACCGGCTGGGCGGCCTGCAGGTGCGTCTTGCCCGGCATGACAGCCGTCGGGTGTGCCGCGGCCTGCCCGGCCAGTGCGTCGACCACCTCCAGCACGCCCTCGGCCACCCGGCGCATCGCGTCGCGCAGCCACATCCGGAACAGCGTGGTGACCTGGTCGTTGCGTGACCGGCCGGCCCGCAGCCGGCCGCCGAGGTCGGCGCCGACCCGGTCGATCAGGCCGCGTTCCAGGGCGGCGTGCACGTCTTCCTCCCCGGGCAGCGGCGTGAAGGCACCGGCGGCGACGTCCTCGCCGAGACGCGACAGGCCGGCCAGCAACCCGTCGCGCTGCTCGTCGGTCAGCAGGCCGGCGGCGTAGAGCACGTCGGTGTGGGCCTTGGAGGCGGTGATGTCGTAGGGCGCCAGGACCCAGTCGAAGTGGGTGGAGCGGCTCAGCGCCGTCAGCGCGGGAGCGGGCCCGTCGCTGAACCGCCCGCCCCACAGCGCGCCCTCGTGCGTGCTCACGCCGGTCGCCCTTCCCCGCGAGCAGACACAAATTCTCCCGACACGCCGGGCATGGGGGAAACTCTGTGTCTGCTCGCGGGGGGTGTGGTCGTCACAGGCCGAGGTCCCGGCGGGCGGCGATCTTCGACGAGAGGCCGTGGACGTGAACGAAGCCCCGCGCCGCCGACTGGTCGAAGGTGTCACCCTCGTCATAGGTGGCCAGGTTGAAGTCGTACAGCGATTCCGGGCTGCGCCGGCCGTTGACCGCGATGTGCCCGCCGTGCAGCACCATCCGGATCTCGCCGGTGACCCGCTCCTGGGTGCTGGCGACGAAGGACTCCAGCGCGCGCTTCAGCGGCGAGAACCACAGACCGTCGTACACGAGTTCGCCCCAACGCTGGTCGGTGACCCGCTTGAACCGGCCCAGTTCGCGTTCGAGGGTGACGTGCTCGAGTTCGGTGTGGGCGGTGATGAGCACCATCGCCCCCGGCGCCTCGTAGATCTCCCGGCTCTTGATCCCGACCAGCCGGTCCTCCACCACGTCGAGCCGGCCCACCCCCTGGGCCCCGGCGCGGCGGTTGAGTTCGACGATCGCCTCCAGCACCGAGACGTCCTTGCCGTCGATACTCACCGGCACGCCGCTGCGGAATCCGACGACCACCTCGTCGGGGGTGTTCCAGTTCAGCGTCGGATCCTCGGTGTAGTCGTAGACGTCCTTGGTGGGCGCGTTCCACAGGTGTTCGAGGAAGCCGGTCTCCACCGCACGGCCCCAGACGTTCTGGTCGACCGAGAAGGGCGATCGTTTGGAGACGTTGATCGGGATCGCGTTGTCCTCGGCGAAGGCGATCGCCTTCTCCCGGGTCCAGGCGTAGTCGCGGACCGGAGCCAGTACCTCCAGATCCGGCGCCAGTGAGGCGAGGCCCACCTCGAAGCGCACCTGGTCGTTGCCCTTGCCGGTGCAGCCGTGAGCGACCGTCCCGCCGCCGAACTCGCGGGCCGCGGCAACCAGGTGCTGGACGATCAGCGGCCGGCTCAGCGCGGAGACCAGCGGATAACGGTCCATGTAGAGGGCGTTGGACTGGATCGCCGGCAGGCAGTATCGCTCGGCGAACTCGTCGCGGGCGTCCACCACGACCGCCTCCACCGCTCCGCAGCCCAGGGCCCGCTGCCGCACCACCTCCATGTCCTCGCCGCCCTGGCCGAGGTCGATGGCGACGGCGACGACCTCGCGGCCGGTCTCCTTGCCGATCCAGCTGATCGCCACCGAGGTGTCCAGCCCGCCGGAGTAGGCGAGGATCACGCGCTCGGTCATGGGCAGCTCCTCAGGGTCGGTCTCGGCGGAGGGTGTCGAACATGTCGGCCAGTTGCGCTCCGGTCGTCGGTTCGCGGGCCACCACCACGACGGTGTCGTCGCCGGCGATGGTGCCGACCACCTCGGGCAGCGCGGCCCGGTCGACGGCGCTGGCCAGGTAGTGCGCAGCCCCGGGCGGGGTGCGCAGCACGGCCAGGTTGGCGCTGGCGTCGGTGCTGACCAGTAACTCGCCCAGCAGCCGGGAGAGCCGTTCGGTGCCGCCGGACACCCCGCGCACCGGGCTGCCGTCCTCGGGCACCACGTAGACGCCTACCCCTCCGTCGGGTCCGCGCAACTTCACCGCGCCGAGTTCCTCCAGGTCCCTCGACAGGGTGGCCTGGGTGGCCTCGATGCCCTCGGCGGCCAGCTTGGCGGCGAGTTCGCTCTGGCTGTGCACCGGGCTCGCGGTGAGGATGGCGACGATACGGGCCTGCCGGCCGGCCCGGGTGGTGGCGATGTCGGGGCGGGTCATCGCCGGGCCTCGAGCAGCCACACCAGCAGCGCCTTCTGGGCATGCAGCCGGTTCTCCGCCTCGTCCCACACCGCGCTGTGCGGTCCGTCGATCACCTCGTCGGTGATCTCTTCGCCACGATGCGCCGGAAGGCAGTGCAGCACAACGGCATCCGGATCGGCCTCGGCAAGCAGCCCGGAATGGAGCTGGAACGGCAGGAAGGGGCCCACCCGGTCCCGTCCGTCGTCTTCCTGCCCCATCGAGGTCCAGGTGTCGGTGACGAGGACGTCGGCGCCGGCGGCGGCGGCCCGCGGGTCGGTGATCACCGTGGCGGTCGCCCCGGTCTCGTGGGCGCGGGTCTGGGCGGCGGCGACGAACCGGGGGTCGGGGGTGAAGCCCTCCGGTGCGGCGATCGTGACGTGCATCCCGGCGGTCACACCGCCCAGCAGCAGCGAATGGGCCATGTTGTTGGCCCCGTCGCCCAGATAGGTCATCCGCAGCCCCGCCAGGCTGCCCTTGCGCTCGGCGACGGTCTGCAGGTCGGCGAGAACCTGGCAGGGGTGGAAGTCGTCGGAGAGCGCGTTGACCACCGGCACGGTGGCCGCCGAGGCCATGGCGGTCAGGCGTTCCTGACCGAAGGTGCGCCACACGATCGCCTCGACGTACCGCGAGAGCACCCGCGCGGTGTCCGCGAGGGTTTCGTCACGGCCGAGTTGGGTGGCCCGGCTGTCGACGACGACGGCGTGCCCGCCGAGTTGGGCGACGCCCACCTCGAAGGAGAACCGGGTCCTGGTGGAGTTCTTGTCGAAGATGACCGCGACCCCCAACGGCCCCTCCAGCGGGCGGCGGCTCATCGGGGCGGCCTTGAGTTCGGCCGCAAGTGCGAGCACCTCGGCCTGTTCGGTGGGGGTCAGGTCGTCGTCGCGGAGGAAATGCCGGGGGGTCACGTCGGTGCTCCCTGCCCGAGGATCGCCGGGTGGTCGAGGATGCCGGGAAGCGCCGCCAGGAAGCCCTCGATCTGGGCTTCGGTGATGATCAGCGGCGGCGCCAGGCGGACGACGTCGGGCGCGGCGGCGTTGACCAGGAAGCCGGCCCGGCGCGCGGCCGTCTCGACGTCCTTGGCGTGCGGGCCGGTGAGCACGATGCCGCGCAGCAGCCCGCGGCCGCGGACGTGGTCGACCAGCGGGTGCCGGAGCGCCTCGATCCGCTGCGCGAGTGCGGCGCCCAGGCAGGTGGCGCTGTGCATCAGGCCGTCGGCCTCCAGGACGTCGAGTACGGCCAGACCGGCGGCGGCACACACCGGATTGCCGCCGAAGGTGCTGCCGTGCGTGCCGGGGGTCATCAGGCCGGCGGCCGGGCCGATCGCCACGCAGGCGCCGATGGGCAGCCCGCCGCCGAGTCCCTTGGCGAGGGTGACGATGTCGGGGGTTATGCCGTCGTGGCGGTGGGCGTAGAAGACCCCGGTCCGCCCGACGCCGGTCTGGACCTCGTCGACAGCCAACAGCGCGCCGCGGGCGGCGGTGATCTCCCGGGCGGCGGCCAGGTAGCCGTCGGGCGGCACGACCACGCCGCCCTCCCCCATGATCGGCTCCAGGAACACCGCCGCGGTCTCGCCGGTGATCGCGGCCGCGAGCGCGCCCACGTCGCCGTAGGGCACGTGCGTGACGTATCCGGGCAACGGCTCGAAGGGTGCTCGCTTGGCGGGTTGGCCGGTCAGTGCCAACGCACCCATCGTCCGGCCGTGGAATGAACCCTGCGCCGCAACGATCTTCGTGCGCCCGGTCAACCTGCTGATCTTAAAGGCCGCTTCGTTCGCCTCGGCGCCGGAGTTGCAGAAGAACACCCGGGCTGGGACCTCGGCGCCCAAGTGGCCGACGAGTCGCTCGGCGAGTGTGACGCCGGGCCCGGTCGCGTAGAGGTTGGAGACATGGCCGAGAGTGCCCAGCTGTGCCGTCACGGCCGCGGTCACCGCGGGGTGGGCGTGTCCGAGGACGTTGACCGCGATGCCACCGATCAGATCCAGGTAGGAATTGCCGTCGACGTCGGTCACCATCGCACCCTGACCGGTGGCCAGGGCCAGCGGCGGGGTGCCGTAGTTGTCCATCATCACCGCGCCCCAGCGCTCCAGCAGGGGGCCGCTCACCGGGCCACCACCCTGGTTCCGGCGGGCGTGCCGCTGAGAACCGCCAGGACGCAATGCCGCACCCGGCCGTCGATCACGTGCGCGCTGGGCACCCCGGCGTCCAGCGCGCGCAGGCAGGCCTCGACCTTGGGCACCATCCCCTCCTCCAGGGTGGGCAGCATCCCGGCGAGGGTGGTGGCGTCGATCTGCGCAACCAGTGAGTCGCGGTCCGGCCAGCGGGCGTACAGTCCCTCGACGTCGGTGAGCATCAGCAGCGTCTCGGCTCCGAGTGCCGCGGCCAGGGCGGCCGCGGCGGTGTCGGCGTTGATGTTCCGCACGGACCCGCCGTCGTCGGGCCCGATGGTCGAGACCACCGGGATGCGACCGCCGTCGAGAAGGTCGTCGAGCAGTGCGGTGTCGACCTTCTCGACGTCGCCGACCAGTCCGATGTCGGTGGCGACCCCGTCGACGGTGACCGTGCGGCGCGCGGCGGTGAAGGTCCGGGCGTCCTCCCCGGTGAGGCCGACGGCATAGGGGCCGTGACGGTTGATCAGGTTGACCAGTTCGCGGCCGACCCGGCCGAACAGCACCATGCGGGCGACGTCGAGCACCTCGGGGGTGGTCACCCGGAACCCGCCTCTGAACTCCGCGGCGATGCCGAGATCGGAAAGCGTGTCGCTGATCTGGGGCCCTCCGCCGTGCACCACCACCGGGCGCACGCCGGCATCGCGCAGTGCCACCATGTCGGCGGCGAAGGCGGCCTTGAGTGCGTCGTCGGTCATGGCGTTGCCGCCGTATTTGACGACGACGACCTTGCCGCGCAGCTTCTCCAGTGTCATGAGCTGTAGGCCGAGTTCTCTTCGACATAGGCGTGCGAGAGGTCGGTGGTGCGGATTACGGCATGTCCGTCGCCGATCCCGAGGTCGACGGTCACGCTGACGTCGGGGCCGGAGAGGTCGACGTCACGGGCACCGGATACGCCCGCGCCGTCGGAACAGACGGGCAAACCGTTGAAGGACACCGAGATCCGGTCCGGTTTGAGAGCGAAGGGCGCCATCCCGACTGCGGCCAGCACGCGGCCCCAGTTGGGATCCGAGCCGAAGAGGGCGGTCTTCACCAGGCTGTCGCGGGCGATGAGCCGGGCGGCGGCCAGGGCGTCGTCCTCGGAGGGCGCACCGGTGACCTTCACCTGCACCCGTTTGGTGACGCCCTCGGCGTCGGCCTGAAGCTGTTCGCAGAGATCGGCGCAGACCGCCAGCACGGCGTCGTCGAGATGCTCCTGGGTGGGCCGGATCTCGCTGGCGCCCGAGGCGAGCATCAAGACGGTGTCGTTGGTCGAGGACGTGCCGTCGATGTCGAGACGGTCGAACGTCAGCGCGGTGGCCCGCCGCAGCGCGGCGTCGAGGGCGCCGGCGTCGGCGACGGCGTCTGTGGTGAGCACGCACAGCATGGTGGCCAGTGACGGGGCGAGCATCCCGGCGCCCTTGGCCATGCCGCCCACGGTCCAGTTCTCACCGGAGTCCAGCGCGTGGTGCAGTGCCACCTGCTTGGGGACGGTGTCGGTGGTCATGATGGCCCGCGCGGCGTCCTCGCCGCCGTTCAGCCCGCCGGCGAGTTCGTGGACGATCTCGGTCACCCCGGCCAGGACCCGGTCCATCGGCAGCCGGTCCCCGATCAGGCCGGTGGAACACACCGCGACCTCGACGGGCCCGGTCTCGGTGCCCCAGTTGGACAGGGCCGCGGCGACGGCCTCGGCGGTGGCGTGGGTGTCGGCGAATCCGGCCGGACCCGTGCAGGCGTTGGCTCCCCCGGAGTTCAGCAGCACGGCGCGCAGCCGCCCGGTGGTCAGGACCTGCGCCGTCCAGAGCACGGGCGCGGCTTTGACCTGGTTGCGGGTCACGACGCCGGCCGCGGTGTAATCGGGGCCTTCGTTGAACACCAGTGCCAGGTCGGGATCGCCGGACGCCTTGATCCCGGCGGCGATCCCGGCGGCCCGGAAGCCGGCCGGGGCAGTGACACCCTGGTTGCGCAGCAGCCGGGTGGCGGCGACCGCGCTCACGGCGCCAGCCCGACCGTCGACAGCCCGGCGGTCTCCTCGATGCCCAGGGTGAGGTTCATCGACTGGACCGCTGCGCCGGCGGTCCCCTTCACCAGGTTGTCGATCGCGCACAGCGCCACCAGAACGCCGGCGTCGGCGTCGACGGCGACCGCGACGTGCGCGGCGTTGCTGCCGACGACAGAACCGGTCCGGGGCAGCTTCCCGTCGGGGAGCAGGTGCACGAAGGGCTCGGCGGCGTAAGACTTCTCGTAGGCGGCACGGATCTCCGATGAAGTCGCCGCGGTGGGAGCGGTACAGGTCGCCAGGATGCCCCGGGCGGTCGGGATGAGCACCGGGGTGAACGAGACGCCGAAGTCCCGGCCGGTGACCGCGCGCAGGCCCTGGGCGATCTCCGGAGTGTGCCGGTGGGCGCCGCCGATGTTGTAGGCCCGGGCCGAGCCGATCACCTCCGAGGCCAGCAGGTCGATCGCGGCGGTGCGGCCGGCGCCCGACGTGCCGCTGACGGCGACCACGGTCACCGACGCTTCGAGCAGGCCCGCGGCGGCCGCAGGCACTAATGCCAGTAGCGCCGCGGTCGGGTAGCAACCGGGCACCGCGATGCGGGTGGCCCCGCGCAGCCGCTCCCGCGCGCCGGGCAACTCCGGCAGCCCGTAGGGCCAGCTGCCGGAGTGTTCGGTTCCGTAGAAGCGCTGCCAGGCCGCGGCATCGGTGAGCCGGAAGTCCGCGCCGCAGTCGATCACCACGGTCCGGGGCCCGAGTTCGGCGGCCAGCGCGGCGGAATGCCCGTGCGGCAGGGCCAGGAACACCACGTCGTGGTCGGCCAGAACCCCGGCCTCGGTCGGTTCGAGTAGCCGGTCGCCCAGCGGCACCAGGTGGGGGTGGTGCTCGGCCAGCGCGGTACCGGCGTTGCCGGCGGCGGTCAGCGCGCCGATGCGCAGCCCGCCGCCGGAATCCCCGGGGTGGCCGAGCAGCAGGCGCAGAATCTCACCGCCGGCGTAGCCGCTGGCCCCGGCGACCGCTACCGAAATCACCGGCCCAGTCTGCATGGTTATGCACTAGCACGCAAATTCATGCTCAATCTCCGGCGCGAGCAGACACAAATGTTCCCGACACGCCGCGGGCGTGGGCAACTTTGTGTCTGCTCGTCAGGAGCGCAGCACGGCGCCATGGCGCTCGGCGGCCAGCGCCAGCGCCGCGTCTCGCGCGGCGCTGGCCTCGTCCTCGGTGAGGGTCCGGTCCGGGGCCCTGAAGCGCAGCGCGAGGGTGAGCGACTTGCGGCCCTCGCCGACCTGCGGGCCGGTGTAGACGTCGTACAGCGTCACGTCCTCCAGCAGGTCCCCGGCGCCATCGCGCACGGCGTCGATGAGCGCCTGGGCGGGCAGGCCGGTCTCGACCACCAGGCTGATGTCCTGGAAGACCGCCGGAAACGGCGCAATCCGGGGCGCGGGCAGCCTCGTGTCCAGCGGAACCGCGTCGAGGTCCAGTTCCACCGCGCAGGTGCCCGTGGGCAGCCCGCACCGCTCCACCACCGCGGGATGCAACTGGCCCGCATGACCCACTGGCCGGCCGGCGATCACAATCTCGGCGCACCGGCCCGGATGCCAGGGCAGAAGGCGCGACGGGCGCAGTTCGAGGTCCACCCCGCAAGCCCGGCCGACCACCCGGGCCGCCTCGATGGCGTCGGAAGCCTCGACGGGCCGGCCCGGCCCCCATGGGCCGCGCGGTTCGCGGAGCCCGGCCATGACTGCCGCCACGTGGACCGGCTGCTCGGGCAGCGAGGCGTCGAGCTCGGCGACTTCCGCATCCGTTGGTCTGCGGTCGGTGGGAATCAGGGCAATGGGCCGGGTGGCTGCGGTGGGCTGTACCACCTGGGCCACGGTGAACAGCGCGACGTCGCCGAAACCCCGGGAGACGTTGCGGGACAATGCCTCTAGGAGGCCGGGGAGCAGGGTGGTGGCCAGTTCCGGCCGGTCGGCCTCCAGCGGATTGAGCACTGCCGAGGTGGTGCGGCGGGGATCCTCGGCGGCCAGCCCCCACTGGTCGAAGACTCCGGCCCGCAGGAAGGGATTGCCCAACACCTCGACGAAGCCGGTCATCGCCAGGGCCTTGCCGACCGCGCGCCGGCGCCGCTGGGTCGAGGTCAGCCCACGCCCGGCGGGAGCGGCGGGCAGCACCGACGGGATCACATCGAGGCCCTCCAATCGCAGCACCTCCTCGACCAGGTCGGCGGGCTGGACCAGGTCGGGGCGCCAACTGGGCGGGGTGACGGTCAGCTCCCCTCCCCCCGTAGCCTGCACCCGGGCCCCGATCTGGGTCAGGCGCCGTACCGCGGCGCCGTCGGGGTAGACGACGCCAGCCGTGCGGTCGGGTAGGTCGACGGCCATCCGGACCGGCGGCGGGCGGAAGTCCGCCCGCGGTGGGTCCCCGCGCCAGTCGGTGAGTGCGGGCTGCGCGGTGCCGCCCGCGATGTCGGCCAGCAGAGCGGCACACCTGTCGAGGGCGGCCACCGAGACGCCCGGATCGACGCTGCGCTCGTAGCGCCGCCCGGCCTCGCTGACCAGGTGGAGCCGGCGCATTGTGCGCGACACCGCGGCCGGGTCCCAGACCGCGGCCTCCAGCAGTACGTCGGTGGTGTTCGGGTCGATCTCGGTGGTTCCCGCTCCCATGACGCCGCCGACGGCCGCCACGGCCATGTCGTCGGCGATCAGGACGTCGGCCGGATCGAGGCGCCGTTCGGTCCCGTCGAGGGTGACCACTCTCTCCCCCGGTTTGGCGAAGCGAACCGTGAAGTCGCCCTTGACCCGGCTGCTGTCGTGGGCGTGCATGGGTTGGCCCAACTCGAGCATCACGTAGTTGGTGACGTCGACGGCCGGTGAGATGGGCCGGATCCCGCAGAGCATCAGCCGCCGGCGCATCCACCACGGCGTCTGCGCGGCCGGGTCGATACCGGTCACCGGGCGCACCGCGAAACGGCTGACCCCGGTTCCCCGTTCGACGTGGACCGCCAGCGCCGGTGCTTCGACCGGCAGCGGCGGGACCGCGGCGGGGTCGACGTAGGTCAGGTCGTAGGCGCAGGCGATCTCGCGGGCGATACCGCGCACCGACATGCAGTAGCCGCGGTCTGGGGTGATCGCCAGATCGAAGACCACGTCGTCGAGGCCCAGGATGCCCGCCGCGTCGTCGCCGGGCGAAGCCGTTCCCGGTGGCAGCACCAGAATGCCCGAATGGTCGGCTCCCAGACCCAGTTCGGCCGACGAGCAGATCATGCCGTCGGAGGTCCGGCCGTAGGTCTGCCGGGTGGCGATGCGGAAATCGCCCGGCAGCACGGCGCCGGGCAGTGCCACGACCACCAGATCCTCCACGGCGAAGTTTGTCGCCCCGCAGACGATGTCGCGATCGGCATCCTCGCCGACGTCCACGGTGCAGGCCCGGATGGGCTTCTTGAACCCGGTGAGTTCCTCGATGCCGGTGACCCGGCCGATCCGCAGCGGCCCGGTCACCGGGCCGAGGGCGATGAGGTCCTCCACCTCGTGGCCGACCCGGATCAGCGCCCGCTCCAGATCGCCGGGGGCCGCGTCCCAGTCGGGGGCTCCTGCCCGGACGACCTCCCGCAGCCAGCTGTGGGGAAGCCGCATCAGATCCCCACCCCGAACGGCAACGAGAATCGCACATCACCTTCGACCATGTCGCGCATGTCGGGAATACCGTTGCGGAACTGCAGGGTTCGCTCCAGGCCGCAGCCGAAAGCGAATCCGGAGTACTCCTGCGGGTCGATGCCTGCGGCCCGCAGTACATTCGGGTTGACCATCCCGCAACCGCCCCATTCCACCCAGCCCGGGCCGCCCTTCTTGTTCTCGAACCAGATGTCGACCTCCGCCGACGGTTCGGTGAAGGGGAAGAAGTGCGGGCGCATCCGGGTGCGCGCGGTCGGACCGAACTCCGAACGTGCGAACGCGTCCAGAGTTCCACGCAGGTGCGCCATCGTCAGCCCGCGGTCCACCGCCAGCCCCTCGACCTGGTGGAACACCGGGGTGTGGGTGGAGTCGAGTTCGTCGGTGCGGAACGTGCGGCCGATCGAGACGACGTAGACCGGGAGATCCCGGGAGAGCAGGGTCCGCACCTGGACCGGCGAGGTATGGGTGCGCAGGAGTTGCCGGGATCCGGCCGGGGCGATGTGGAAGGTGTCGGACTCGCTGCGGGCCGGATGATCGGTCGGAAAGTTCAGCGCGTCGAAGTTGAACTGCTCGCTCTCCACTTCAGGGCCCTCGGCCAGCTCCCAGCCCATCGCCACGAAGGTGTCGGCGATGTGCTCGGCCAGAATCGTGATCGCGTGCCGGGCCCCGATCGGCAGCCGGGTCGACGGTAGCGTGAGGTCGATGGACTCGGCCTCCAGCGTCGCGGCGTCGCGCTCCTCGCGCAGGGCCGCCAAGCGCGCGTCGTAGCCGGCCTGCGCG
Source organism: uncultured Mycobacterium sp. (assembly GCA_964466565.1). Taxonomy (GTDB): domain Bacteria; phylum Actinomycetota; class Actinomycetes; order Mycobacteriales; family Mycobacteriaceae; genus Mycobacterium. The sequence continues at coordinate 575 of CAYXOM010000086.1, read as the reverse complement.
TCGGCGCGAGCGAGATTGACCCGTTGGCCGGCCTCGGCGCGTTCCTCCTTGGGCAGGGAGGCCAGCGCTTGGCGAGCCAGCGACAGCGGGGAGCGGTCACCCAGATGTGCCGTCTTGGCGTGCGCCAGTGCCTCGAGGCCGGCCGCGGAACCGAATGCGGTGCGGGCCGCGTCGACGGCGTCGGTCAGTGCCTCCGGCGACAGATCGACGGGGTACTCGGCCACGCGACGTGAGTCTCCTTGCTGGCGCGGAAGTCGGCGGCACGGGAGCTGAGCAGCCGACCCGCAGATCATAGGTGATGTGAGAATGAGGGCCTGAGGGCGTTGAGCCCCGGTGCGGATGACGGGAGAATTCGTGATCAGAGCGCTCGCGGTGGGGGCGGTCTGGGTGCTCGCACTCTTCATGACGTGGGTGGACTTCCGCCTCGACCACTGGTGGTGGACCCCGGTCGTGCTCGTGCTGATCGGGCTGGCCCTGCTGGGAACCTGGGATCTGGTGCAGACGCGGCACTCGATCCTGCGGGCCTTCCCGATCATCGGTCACGCCCGGTGGATCGCCGAGCGGATCCGGCCGGA
>CAYXOM010000085.1:0-10154 GCA_964466565.1 uncultured Mycobacterium sp. | reverse complement strand
TACGCGCTGTCGGTGATCGACGCGGACAAGGCCTGGTTCATCGAGCACCGGTTCATCTCGACCGAGCGGGCCAAGGCCGTCACCCGGGGGATCAACGAGCGCTGCCGCACCCTTCGGCCGCACGCGCTGGACCTGGTGGAGGCCTTCGGGGTTCCCGCGCAATTGCGCGACGCCGAGATGCTCAGGCAGTAGCGGCCGGTGGTTGGCTCCCCCGGATGGACTCGAACCATCAACCGCCCGATTAACAGTCGGGAGCTCTGCCAATTGAGCTACAGGGGACCGACCCCGCCTGCCCGGGGGCGGGCCGAAACCAGATTTTAGCCTACCCACACAGCCCGGTGCCAAGGCCGGCCGTCTGGCCTCCGGCTCGCCCGGTCAGGCAGGATGGAACCCATGATCGGCTACCTGGTCGTGCTGGCCGCCGGCTACGTGCTCGGCTCCAAGGCGGGCCGCGAACGCTACGAGCAGATTGCCGGGACCTATCGCGCGGTGACCGGACATCCCGCCACCAGGGGGATGATCGACGCCGGCCGTCGTAAGCTCGCCGACCGGGTGTCGCCGGACCCGGCGATGGTCAGACTCACCGAGATCGACGGCCAGACGGCGGTGATCGAGCCGGACCCGCGACAGAACTGAACGGCGCCGCCCGGCGCTACGGGCTGATCGGGACGTTGATCGTCTGGCCCGGCAGCAGCGGGCCGGTGACGATGCCCAGGCCGTTGCCCGAACCGAACACACCGATCGCCGGCGTGCCGATGGACGTCTGGCTGCCGCTGGAGTAGCCCATGCAGACCCGGTTGTCGCCGGTTCCGAACCAGGCCAGGCAGTTGCCCGGGTTCGCGGCGGCGCCTCCGGCGACGCCCAGCGCGGCCGCGGCCAGTGCCCCGCCCGCCGCGGCCACGCCCGCCATTCTTCCCAGCGTGTCAAACATCTCGGACCTTTCGCGCCTGCACTTCGGACCGCCCGGAAATCGGCCGTGCCGGTCTACTGTAGCGCGATCCGGCTCAGGCGGTGAGGTCGTCGCCGCTGGCCTGCTCGAGCAGGCTGCGCCGGTAAGCCTCCAGCGCCACCAGGTCGCCGAACAGCGCGTGATAGTCCTCCCCCTGCTCCACCGGCGACATCCGCTGCAACTTGGACTTCACCTCGGCGACCTGGCGGCCCACCCAAACCTCCTGCAGCCGGGCCAGTACCCCGCCGATGTAGCGGGGCAGGCGTTCGGCGTCGTCGACCTTGATGGTCTCCACCCCGAGTTCGCTGACCAGGCCGGCGGCCGCCGGCGACCCGGTCTGCCCGCGCACCGCGTCGATCCACCCCGCCCCGCTGAGCCCGGACGCCGTCCCGCCGGCGGCGCCGATGGCCGCGCGCACCGCCGCGTAGCCGGGGTGGGTGAAACTCTCGGCGGACAGAGCGTCGAACACCGGGCCGGCCAGGGCCGGGTACTGAAGCGCAGCCTTGAGCGCCTCGCGCTGCGGCCACAGGGTCGGGTCGCGGGGGTCCGGGCGGGTGGCCGCGGCCGCCGGACGGGGTTCGGTCCCCGGGCGGGCCGTCGCGCGCCCCCCGGGTTTGCGGCCGGCCTCCTGGCGGACCCGGGCGATCACCTGGGCGACGTCGTCCCAGCCCACCCAGCCGGCCAGTTGCCGGGCGTACTCGTCGCGCAGCGTGGGGTCCTTGATCTGGGCCACCATCGGCACGCATCGCCGCAGCGCACTCACCCGGCCCTCGGCGTTGTCGAGGTCGTGCTCGGCCAGTGCGGTGCGGATGGCGAACTCGAACAGCGGGGCGCGCCGGGCCACCAGGTCGCGCAGTGCGGCGTCGCCGAAATGCAGCCTGACGTCGCACGGGTCCATCCCGGCCAATTTCTCGTCGGAGGCCACCGCGACGAAGCTCTGCCCGGCCAGATTCTGTTCGCCGGCGAAGGCCTTGAGTGCGGCGGCCTGCCCGGCGGCGTCGCCATCGAAGACGTAGATCAGCTCCCCGCGGAAGAACTTGTCGTCCATCATCAGCCGGCGCAGCATCGACAGGTGCTCGTCGCCGAACGCCGTGCCGCAGGACGCCACCGCCGTGCTCACCCCGGCGCAGTGCATCGCCATCACGTCGGTGTAGCCCTCCACCACCACGGCCTGATGCCCCTTGGCGATATCGCGCCTGGCCAGGTCGATGCCGAACAGCGCGCCGGACTTCTTGTAGAGCACCGTCTCGGGGGTGTTGACGTACTTCGCCTCGATCGGGTCGTCGTCGAAGATCCGCCGCGCCCCGAATCCCAGGGTCTCCCCGCCCACCCCGCGGATCGGCCACAGCAACCGCCGGTGGAAGCGGTCCATCGGGCCGCGCCGGCCCTCCCGGGACAGCCCGGCGGCCTCGAGCTCGCTGAACTCGAAACCCTCGCGGATCAGGTGCTTGGTCAGCGAGTCCCAGCCCGACGGCGCGAACCCACAACCGAACCGGCGGGCTGCCGCGGCGTCGAAATTGCGCTCGGTGAGATAGCGCCGCGCCGGCGCCGCCTCATCAGATTCCAAGGCGGCCGAATAGTATTCCGCGGCAGCCGAATTAGCGGCCACGATCCTGCTGCGGCTGCCCCGGTCGCGCTGGACGGTGTTGGTCCCGCCGGTGTAGGACACCGTGTAACCGATCCGGTCGGCGAGAAGTTCGACCGCCTCGACAAAACTCACCGCGGAGATCTTCTGCACGAAGGCATACACGTCGCCACCCTCCCCGCAGCCGAAGCAGTGGAAGTGGCCGTGGTTGGGGCGGACGTGGAAGGACGGGGACTTCTCGTCGTGGAAGGGGCACAGGCCCTTGAGCGAGTCCGCGCCCGCCCGGCGAAGCTGCACGTGGTCGCCGACGACGTCCTCGATGCGGACAGTCTCCCGGATCGCGGCGATGTCGCGGTCGGGAATGCGGCCCCGGCGCCCGCCGCCACCACCCGCCGCCGCTGTCACCGCGTCAGTCTAGAACCCGCCGGCGGCCCTCCGCGGCGGCGTCGAGGCGCTCGAGCCGGCCCTCGGTGAAGGATGCGACCTGGTCGACGATCACCCGGGTCCGGGCAGACTCGTCGGCGGCGGCGGCGAAGGCGGGCGCGTAGAGCGGGTCGAGGCTCTGCGGTGCGGTGTCGGCCAGCCGGCGGGCAACCCGGTGGATCCGCTCGCGCTGGCGCTCCTGCAGCTGCAGATGCCGGGGGTCGCTCATGATGAACTGCAGCGCCAGCGTCTTGAGCACCGCGACCTCGGCCCGCACCGAGCCGGGCACCCCCAGGTCGGCCTGATAGCGCGACAGTGGACCCGGCCCGGCCAGCTCCCGGGTGCGGGCGACCGCCGCCGAGGCGAATCGCCCGACCAGTTCGCTGGTGAGCCGCTTGAGGGCCACTGATGCGGCCAGTGTCGCGTCGTAGCCGGCGGCGGCGGCGACCACGGGCAGTTCGGAGAGCCGGGCCGCCGCGGCCTCGAGCTCGCCCGCCCCCGGCCCGGTGCCCGGGCCGTGCGCCCCCGGTCCGTATGCCCCCGATCCGTATGCGGTAGTTCCCAGCCGGGCCAGCGCGGCGGAGTCGGCGGGGTCGGCCAGCACCCGCAGGTCGATCCGCCCGGAGACAACGCCGTCCTCGACGTCGTGTACCGAGTAGGCGACGTCGTCGGCCCAGTCCATCACCTGGGCCTCGAGGCACGGCCGGTCCGCCGGAGCCTCCCGGCGCACCCACCCGGCCAGTTCCAGGTCGTCGGCGTAGAACCCGAACTTGCCGCCGGAGGCAGGCCGGGTCCAGGGGTACTTGGTGACCGCGTCCAGGGCCGCGCGGGTCAGGTTGAGTCCCACGCTGCGAAGTCGATCATCAGGGCCAGCAAGGACTTTGGGCTCGAGCCGGGTCAGGATCCGGAAGTTCTGGGCGTTGCCCTCGAATCCGCCGCACGCGCCGGAGAGCTCGTCCAGAGCGCGTTCTCCGTTGTGCCCGTAGGGCGGGTGCCCGATGTCATGGGCCAGCCCGGCCAGGTCCACCAGATCCGGGTCGCAGCCCAGCGCCAGCGCCATCCCGCGGCCGATCTGAGCCACCTCCAGCGAATGGGTCAGCCGGGTGCGCGGGTTCTCGCTCTCCCGCGGGCCCACCACCTGGGTCTTGTCGGCGAGCCTGCGCAGGGCCGCGCTGTGCAGCACCCGGGCCCGGTCCCGCGCGAAGGGAGAGCGGTTCTCGGCGCTCGTCCCCGGCAGCGCCGCGGTCTTCTCCGGCTCGGCCACCCACCGCCGGGTGTCCTCGGCCCCGTACCCCGTCGTCATCGCGCCCACCGTGCCACAAGTGTGCCAGCTTCCCGGCGGGGGCCCTGACTCCCGCGGCCGGTCTGGGCCGGGTTTTTGCTGGGATGCCCGCGCAGCCGACTACATTGGCGTCCATGCGCACCGCCCGCCTGCTCAGCCTGATCGCCGCGATGGTCCTCGCGGCCGCCGCCCTCGTGCTGCCGTCGGCGGCCGCCGAATCGCCGTTCCGGTTGCCCGACTACGTCACCGACAACGCCGGGGTTCTCGACGACCGCCGGCTCGCCGAGGTGCAGCGGGCGGTCGACCAGCTCTACGCCGACCGCCGGGTCCGGCTCTGGGTGGTCTACGTCGACTCCTTCGCGCCGATGGGCGCGGTGCGCTGGTCGGAGGGCACCCGCACCGCCAGCGACCTGAGCAGCGAGGACGCCATTCTGGCGGTGGCCACCGGGGATCGCGCCTACGCCTTCCTTGTTCCACCGCCGATCACCGGCGGCAGGTCCACCCAGGTCGACAACATCCGTCGCGACCGCATCGAGCCGGCCCTGCGTAACGACGACTGGGCCGGGGCGGCGATCGCGGCCAGCGGCGGACTGGCCGATGCCGGCCGGCGCAGCAGCCCGACCGGTGGCGGCGGCGGGATATCACTGGCCCCCCTGCTCGTCCTGGGCGGAGTCGGGCTGGTCGCAGTGGGCGGAATGTCGATGTGGAACCGGCGGCGCCGGCACCGCAGTCACGAGGCGGCCGTCGAGCGCGCCAAGGAAATCGACCCCACCGACCCGGCCGCGCTGGCCTCGGTGCCGATCAACGCCCTCGACGACCTGTCCCGCACCGTCGTCGTCGAGGTCGACAACGCCGTGCGCACCAGCGCCAACGAGCTGGTGCTGGCCGCCGAGGAGTTCGGCCAGGCCCAGACGGCGCCGTTCGCCGGGGCGGTCGAGAACGCCCGGGAGACCCTCAAGCAGGCGTTCGCGGTCCGCCAGACCCTCGACGACGACATCCCCGACCCGCTGCCCGAGCGCCGCGAGATGCTCACCCGGATCGTGGTGTCGGCGGCCCGGGCCAACCGCGAACTCGACGCGCAGACCGAAGCCTTCCGGCAGATGCGCGACCTGGTGATCAACGCCCCCGACCGGCTCAGCGCCCTGACCCAGCGGCTGGTCGACGTCACCGCGCGGATGGAACCGTCCAGTCAGAAGCTCACCGAGTTGCACGCCGAGTTCGACGAGACGGCTCTGGCCTCGGTGGCCCGCAATGTCAACGCCGCCAGGGAGCGGATCGGTTTCGCCGACTCCGCCATCACCCGCGGCCGCGAGCTGGCCTCCCGGCCGGTCGCCGGTGAGGTGGGCGAACTGGTCGACTGCGTGCGCGGCGCGGAATCAGCCCTGCAGCAGGCGGACACGATGCTCGACGCCGTCGACAGCGCGGCCAGCGACATCCGCCGCGCGGTCAGCACGCTGCCCTCGGCGATCGAGGACATCCAGCGGGGTATCGGTCAGGCCGGCGAGCAGCTGGAGCTGGGCGGGCTGGAGAAGTCGGCCGAGTTGTCGGCGGCGCGCGACGCGGCGGTGACTGCGGTCGCCAACGCCCAGGCCACCGGTTCGACCGACCCGCTCGGGGCGTTCACCACATTGACCCAGGCCGACGCCGACCTCGACCGGCTGCTGGTCACCGTGGCCGAGCAGCGCGAGGCCGCCGAGCGCCTGAACCGCTCCTACGAACAGGCACTGTTCACCGCCCAGTCCCGGGTGCGGTCGGTCTCGGACTACATCGACACCCGGCGCGGCAGCGTCGGCCCGGAGGCCCGCACCCGGCTCAACGAGGCGGTGCGGCATCTCGAGGCCGCGCAGTCCAAGGCCGATTCCGACGTCACCGAGGCGATCGCCCACGCCAACGGGGCCTCACTGCTCGCCGCCCAGGCCCAGCAACTGGCCAACGCCGACGTCCAGGCCGGGCAGCGGACGTATCAGACCCGGTATCGCGGCGGGCAGTCCGACATGGGCGCGATGGTCGGCGGGATCATCCTGGGCAACATCCTCACCGGCGGCTTCGGCCGCGGGTACGGGGGCGGGGGCGGATGGACCTCGACGGGCTATGGCGGCTCGCATGGCGGTGGGGACCTGTTCGGCGGCGGCGGACGGTTCTAGTCGCTCAGCCCAGCAGCCGCTCGGCCAGATAGCCCGCGACGCGGTCCAGGGCCACCCGCTCCTGGGTCATCGCGTCGCGTGCGCGGACCGTGACCGCCTGGTCGGTGAGGGTCTCGAAATCGACGGTCACGCAGAACGGCGTGCCGATCTCGTCCTGGCGCCGGTAGCGCCGGCCGATCGCGCCAGCGTCGTCGAACTCCACGTTGACGTTCCGGCGCAACTCGGCAGCCAGGTCGCGCGCCTTCGGGCTGAGTTCGGCGTTGCGCGACAACGGCAGCACCGCCGCCTTGACCGGCGCCAGCCGCGGGTCCAACCGCAGCACCGTGCGCTTGTCCACCCCGCCCTTGGCGTTGGGCGCCTCGTCCTCAGCGTAGGAATCGACCAGGAACGCCATGAACGAGCGGGTCAGCCCCGCAGCGGGTTCGATGACATAGGGGAAGTAGCGGCTGTCCGAAGCCTGGTCGTAGTAGGACAGATCCTCCCCGGAATGCTGCGAATGCGTCTTGAGGTCGAAGTCGGTGCGGTTGGCGATGCCCTCCAGCTCACCCCAGGGGTTCCCGCCGAAGCCAAACCGGTACTCGATGTCGACGGTGCGGTCGGAATAGTGCGACAGCTTCTCCTGCGGATGCTCGTAGAGCCTTAGGTTGTCACGATCGATGCCCAGGTCGACGTACCACTGCAGCCGGGTGTCGATCCAGTATTGATGCCAGTCGCGGGCGGTGTCGGGCTCGACGAAGAACTCCATCTCCATCTGCTCGAATTCGCGGGTGCGGAAGATGAAGTTCCCGGGGGTGATCTCGTTGCGGAAGCTCTTGCCGATCTGGCCGATGCCGAACGGCGGCTTGCGCCGGGTGGTGGTGACCACATTGGCGAAATTCACGAAGATGCCCTGTGCGGTCTCCGGGCGCAGGTAATGCAGACCCTCTTGGGTCTCGATCGGACCGAGGTGGGTCTTGAGCATCATGTTGAAGTCGCGCGGCTCGGTCCACCGGCCGGGCTCGCCGGTCTCCGGATCGCGGATGTCGGCCAGGCCGTTGACCGGCGGATGACCGTGTTTGGCCTCGTAGGCCTCGATCAGGTGATCGGCACGGTAGCGCTTGTGGGTGATCAGCGACTCCACGAGCGGGTCATTGAACACCTCGACGTGGCCGGAGGCCACCCACACCTCGCGAGGCAGGATGATCGAGGAGTCCAGGCCGACGACGTCATCGCGGCCGGTGACCACCGACTGCCACCACTGCCGCTTGATGTTCTCCTTGAGTTCCACGCCGAGCGGTCCGTAGTCCCACGCCGAGCGGGTACCGCCGTAGATCTCGCCGGACTGGTAGACCAGGCCGCGGCGCTTGGCCAGGTTGACGACGGAATCGATCACGGACGCCACAGTGCTCGGATGCTCCTGCCTGCTCGGGAACCCGCTCAGACTAGCGGGCGGTCCCGGACGTTCTTTGACATGCGCCATCGTGCATGGAACAGTGGGAGCGAATGGAAACGGTCTTCAATAGTCCCGCGCTCGGCGACGAGGACCTCGACCGGGCCGGCGAACTGCTGCGGGCACTGGCCGCGCCGGTCCGGATCGCGATCGTGCTTCAGTTGCGTGAGTCCGAGCAGTGCGTTCACGAACTGGTGGCCGTACTGGACCTGCCCCAGCCCCTGGTCAGCCAGCACCTGCGGGTGCTCAAGTCGGCCGGCGTCGTGGCCGGCCAGCGCTCCGGCCGCGAGGTGCTTTACCGCCTCGTCGACGGCCACCTCGCCGAGATCGTGGTGGCCGCGGTCAGCCACGCCCGCGAGGATCATCGATGACGGCTCAACCCGGCGTCCGCTCGACCCGCCAGCGATCGGCGATCATCGCCCTGCTCGACGACGTCGACAGCTTCCGATCCGCCCAGGGCTTGCACGACGAACTGCGGCGGCGGGGCCATGCGATCGGGTTGAGCACCGTCTACCGCACGCTGCAGACCCTGGCCGCCGACGGGCGGATCGACGTGGTGCGCACCGATTCCGGCGAGTCGGTGTACCGCCGCTGCGACGCGCCGCATCACCACCACCACCTGGTTTGCCGCGAGTGCGGGGCCGCGGTCGAAGTCGAGGGACGCGAGGTGGAGGTGTGGGCCACCGAGGTGGCCCGCCGGCACGGCTTCGCCGACGTGGGCCACACCGTCGAGTTGTTCGGTACCTGCGCGCAGTGCCGCTGACCGGACGCTTGCCTCAGCCACCCAGCGCCCGGGCGGCGCCGGCGCCGGCGTCGAGAGCCATCAGCACCAGGGTCTGCAGCGCCGAATCGCTGAGCCCGCCAACCGGGAAGTTGTAGCGCAGCATCACGTCGGCGCGCCCGCTGGACTGCTCAGCCAGCGTGACCGTACCCAGCATCGTGGTGTGCGCCTGGGCGGCGACGGCGGCGCGCAGTTCGGGGGTGAGCGGGCGGTCGGAAGCCAGGATCTGGGTCAGCGACACTAATTCGAGGTCTCCGGCGATCGGCACCGTGCGCAGCGAGGCGTAGGTCCCCTCGTGGCGGACGGTGAGCGCGCCGTCGTCCTCGGTGGTCACGGGCAGAACCCCAGCGAGGATCTCGGCGAGTCGCATGACGGCGCTAGGCCCGGCCGAACCGGCGGTTGCGGTTGACGTACTCCTGACAGGCCGCCCACAGGTCGCGGCGGTCGTAGTCCGGCCAGAGCTTGTCCTGGAACACATACTCGGCGTAGGCGGCCTGCCACAGCATGAAGTTGCTGGAGCGCTGCTCGCCGGAAGTGCGGATGAACAGGTCGACGTCGGGAATGTCCGGCCGGTGCAGGTGGGAGGCGAGCAGTGTCTCGTCGACCCGCTCGGGATCGGTCCGGCCGGCGGCGACATCGCGCGCGATCGACTTGGCCGCCTCGGCGATCTCGGCGCGGCCGCCGTAGTTGACGCAGTAGTTGACGGTGATGACGTCGTTGTCGACGGTCATCTCCTCGGCGATCTCGAACTCCCTGATCACGCTGCGCCACATCCGGGCCCGCGAACCGACCCAGCGCATCCGCACGCCCATGATGTCGAGGTTCTCCCGGCGGCGCCGCACCACCTCGCGGTTGAATCCCATCAGGAACCTGACCTCGTCGGTGCTGCGCCGCCAGTTCTCGGTCGAGAAGGCGTAGACGGTGAGATGCTGGATGCCGAGTTCGATCGCGCCGCACGTGATGTCGATGAGGACCGCCTCGCCCATCTTGTGTCCCTCGGTGCGGCTCAGCCCGCGCTGGATGGCCCACCGGCCGTTGCCGTCCATGACGATGGCGACGTGCCGCGGCAGCTGATCGGCCGGGATCGGCGGCGGGACGGCCTTGGAGAGGTGCTGCGGCGGCCGGCGGGGACCGCCGCCGGCCGGGGCCGGCAGGTCGGGGAACACCACCGGCCAGCGGGAGACGTCGGGGAAGACCGGGTAGTCGTCGGGCGCCGGCGGCAGCTGCGGAAAGCGCTCCCGTCGCCCGCGCTCAGCCCCCCGCCAGGAGCTGGCCACCCGGTCCATCGCCATGGGGGACATCCTGCCTGACGGCCGCGGTGTCGCGGACCGGCGGGGACGCGACACGCTCCACCAGTGGCAGGGTGCGCAACTGACGTTCGAGGTGCCACTGCAGGTGGGCGGCGACCAGTCCGCTGGCGTGGCTGCGATGCGCGGGCGTGGCGGACTCGGCCGCCGGCCAGTCACCTTCGTAGAGCGCCGACATGAGATCCATGACGGCCTGCGGCGGGGTGGCCGATCCGGACGGGCGGCAGTGCATACACACGCTCCCGCCGGCGCCG
>CAYXOM010000084.1:0-6904 GCA_964466565.1 uncultured Mycobacterium sp. | reverse complement strand
CGTTCGCCGAGTTGCTCGACCACCCGGTGGGCGATGCCCGAACCCGGCGCCACCACCGCGGCCAGCCCTCCGGGGAGGACGTGCGCGCGCAGCATCGCGAAGATCTCTTCCGCGGCGCCCTGCTGGCCGCGAGCCGACGGTGCGGCGCGCACGCCGAGAGTGACCGCGTCAGGGTCGGGGAGCTGGCTGACCGTCCACCATGGATGCCCCCCGGCTCCCGCCGCCGCCATCACCTCGTCGAGTTCACGGAGCCCTGAGCCCCCGAGGGCCTCGATGTCGACCGGCGAGGCACCGGCCGCCGCACCGAGCGCGGCCGCCGACCACGACGCCTCGAGGAACTCCCGGCCGGTCGCGATCAGGTCGGCCGCGCGGGCGCGCACCCGCTCGGGGTCGCACACCAGCAGCGGGGTGCCGGCGGGCAGCTGGTCGAGCAGCAGGCCCAGCCGCCCGGGGCGCAGCACCGGTGTCAGCGCCTCCATCCCGTCGACGGCGACGCCCTCGGCGATCCGGGTGAACATCTCACGCAGACCGCCGCTCACCTGGTTGTCCTGCTGGGGAAGTCCGGCGGCGAATCCGGCTGCCGCCGAACGGACGTCGTCGTCGAGCAGGAGCTCCCGGCACGCCACGGCCACCATCGCGTCGACCTCGAGTCCGGGGATGGACCGCTGGTCGGCGACGGCGAACATCCGAATCTCGCAGATCTCCTCGCCCCAGAACTCGATCCGCACCGGATGCTCGGCGGTGGGCGGGAAGACGTCGAGGATGCCGCCGCGCACCGCGAATTCGCCGCGGCGGCCGACCAGGTCGACCCGGGTGTAGGCCAACCCGGCCAGCCGGCCCACTACGGCGTCGAAGCCGGCGTCGTCCCCGGTTCCCAGGATCAGCGGCTCCACCGCGGCCAGGTCGAGCGCCATCGGCTGCAGCAGCGAGCGCACGGTGGTGACCACGACCCGCAAGGGAGGCCCCAGCCGGGTGTCCGCGGGGTGGGCCAGTCGGCGCAGCACCAGCATCCGGGCCCCCACGGTGTCGACGCCCGGGGACAGTCGCTCGTGCGGCAGGGTCTCCCAGGACGGAAACAGCGCGGCGGCCTCGCCGTGGACCGCCCTCAGTTCGGAGGTCAGGTCGTCGGCCTGGCGGCCGGTGGCCGTCACCACCACAAGCGGTCCGGATCCGGCCAACGCGCAGGCGACGGGCAACCGGGCGCCGACCGGTGCCGATACCGCCAGCCGCGCGGGCCGTCCGACGGCGGTGGCGCTCAGGTGCGCCAGATCCGGCGCGGTGAGCGCCAGCCCGACCAGGCCGGCCAGCGGGCGGTGCTCGCCGCGGCTCCCGTCGGGTGTCATGGTGGGCATCATTGCAGGCCGTCAGGTCGCCCCAGCTGCACTACAGTCGTGGGCGGACGATCCGCCGCAGGTCTCGGGCGGACGATCCGCCGTGGTGTAATTGGCAGCACCTCTGATTTTGGTTCAGATAGTTCAGGTTCGAGTCCTGGCGGCGGAGCCAGCGGTGTCCGCGACGGTGCGCTCCGGTACGGTGCGGTCGGCGAGCCGCGTATGAAACCGCACACTGTGGTGAGTCGGCGCTGTAGGAGGTTGGCGTGGCGGTAGACGGCTCGGCAAACGGCCCGACGAGCGACTCAGCGGTTCTGGTGCTCGCGGCCGGCGCCGGCACCCGGATGCGCTCGGACACCCCCAAGGTGCTGCACACCCTCGGCGGGCGCACCATGCTCTCCCACGCCTTGCGCGCGGTCGACAAACTCGCGCCGCAGCATCTGGTGGTGGTGCTCGGCACCGATCGCGACCGGGTCGGCGCGGCGGTCGGCGACCTCGCGGCGGAGCTGGGCCGCCGGGTCGAGATCGCCGTTCAGGAGCGGCAGCTGGGCACCGGCGACGCCGCGCTGTGCGGCCTGAAGACGCTGCCGGCCGACTTCGACGGCGTCGTGGTGATCACCGCCGGCGACGTCCCGCTGCTCGACGCCGAGACGCTGGCCGAACTGCTCGCCACGCACCGTGCCCGGTCGGCGGCGGTGACGGTGCTGACCACCACCGTGCCCGACGCCACCGGCTACGGGCGGATCCTGCGCACCCAGGACGGGGAGGTGGTCGCCATCGTCGAGGAGACCGACGCCACCGCCTCCCAGCGGGCCATCCGCGAGGTCAACGCCGGAATCTACGCCTTCGACGCCGACGCGCTGCGCACCGCGCTGGGCCGGCTCTCCAGCGACAACGCCCAGCACGAGTTGTACCTGACCGACGCGATCGGGATCGCGCGCGCCGAGGGCCGCTCGGTGCACGCCCTGCACGTCGCCGACCACGCCCTGGTGGCGGGTGTCAACGACCGGGTGCAGCTGGCGCATCTGGCCGCCGAACTCAACCGCCGGGTCGTCGCCGCCCACCAGCGCGCGGGGGTCACCGTCGTCGACCCGACCACCACCTGGATCGACGTCGACGTATCCATCGGCCGCGATACCGAGTTGGCCCCCGGCACCCAGCTGTACGGTTCGACGCGGATCGGGGAGCGCTGCCGGGTCGGGCCCGACACCACCCTGACCGACGTGACCGTCGGCGACGGCGCCACGGTGATCCGCACCCACGGCCTGCAGGCCCGGATCGGCGACGGCGCCGAGGTCGGCCCGTTCGCCTTCCTTCGGCCCGGGACGCTGCTGGGCGACCAGGGCAAGCTGGGCGCGTTCGTCGAGACCAAAAACGCCGTCATCGGCACCGGCACCAAGGTCCCGCACCTGACCTATGTGGGCGACGCAGACATCGGCGACCACTCCAACATCGGGGCCTCCAGCGTCTTCGTCAACTACGACGGCCAGACCAAGCGCCGGACCACCGTGGGCTCCCACGTGCGCACCGGCAGCGACACCATGTTCGTCGCGCCGGTCAGCGTCGGGGACGGCGCCTACACCGGAGCCGGCACCGTGCTCCGCCAGGACGTTCCCCCGGGCGCTCTGGCGGTCTCCGGCGGCGAGCAGCGCAACATCGAGGACTGGGTACTGCACAACCGCCCCGGCAGCGAATCGGCCCGGGCCGCCGCCGCGGCCAGGAAGCGCGGCTCGGCCGAGTCCGCCGACCCGCGGCAGACCTGACCGCCTACGATGAGGCGCGACGCAATCTCCCGACCGGCAAGGGCAGGGCAGTGGCCACGGATTGGACCGACAACCGCAAGAACCTGATGCTCTTCTCCGGGCGGGCGCACCCGGAACTGGCCGACCAGGTCGCCAAGGAACTCGACGTCCACGTCACCGCACAGACCGCGCGCGACTTCGCCAACGGCGAGATCTTCGTCCGCTTCGACGAGTCGGTGCGCGGTTGCGACGCCTTCGTGCTGCAGTCCCATCCGGCGCCGCTCAACCGGTGGCTGATGGAACAGCTGATCATGATCGACGCCCTCAAGCGGGGCAGCGCAAAACGGATCACTGCGATTCTGCCGTTCTACCCCTACTCCCGGCAGGACAAGAAGCACCGGGGCCGCGAGCCGATATCGGCCCGACTGGTCGCCGACCTGCTCAAGACCGCAGGCGCGGACCGCATCGTGTCGGTAGACCTGCACACCGATCAGATCCAGGGGTTCTTCGATGGCCCGGTGGACCACATGCGGGCCCAGCCGCTGTTGACGGGATACATCAGGGACAACTACCCCGGCAAGGACATCGCGGTGGTCTCCCCGGACTCCGGGCGGGTGCGAGTTGCCGAGAAGTGGGCCGACGCCCTCGGCGGCACACCGCTGGCGTTCATCCACAAGACCCGAGATCCGCGGGTGCCCAACCAGGTGGTGTCCAACCGGGTGGTCGGGGAGGTCGAGGGCAAGACCTGCGTCCTGACCGACGACATGATCGACACCGGGGGGACCATCGCCGGGGCGGTGCGGCTGCTGCACGAGGACGGGGCCGCCGAGGTGGTGATCGCCGCTACCCACGGGGTCCTCTCCGAGCCGGCCGCCGAGCGACTGGCCGCCTGCGGGGCCAGCGAGGTGATCGTCACCAACACCCTCCCGATCGACGAGTCCAAGCGCTTCGCCCAACTCACCGTGCTGTCGATCGCCCCGCTGCTGGCCAGTACGATCCGGGCGGTGTTCGACAACGGCTCGGTGACAGGGCTTTTCGACGGAGACGCCTAGAACCCGATTATGTCCCCAGGCAGCACCGGGCTGGCCGCGGCCGCCCTCGCAATGACCCTCGTCGCGTCGAGCTCCGGTTGCGGACCGCAGACCGCCGACTACTCCACGGTCTGGACGACTCCCGCACCCGGCGCCGCGAGCCCGGGACCCGAGAGCGTCTCCGCCGAACCCACCCCGATCGCCGAATACCTGGCCGGCATCGGGGTCAGCGGCGAGCAGGTCCCGATCAGCGAACTCACCGACATCACCGTCACCCTGCCCCGGCCGGCCGGGTGGTCCACCCTCGACGGCGGTGAGCTGACGCCCGGCACGGAGGCGATCGCCAAGGGCGACGGCTATCCGCGGGCGATCGTGGTGGTGCTGAGGCTGACCGGGAACTTCGACGTGCCCGCCGCGCTGCGCCACGCCAACGACAGCGCTCTGCTGACCAAGGACTTCAAGAAGCTCAACTTCTCCGACGCCGACTTCAACGGCTTCCCCTCGGCGATGATCGAGGGCAGCTACGAGCTCAACGGCGTGCGGATGCAGAGCTACAACCGGGTCGTGATCCCCGTCACCCCGGCGCCGGAGTTCGACCGCTACCTGGTGCAGTTCACCGTGACGACCCGGGCCGACGAAGCCGCCGAAGAGGCGCCCGACGTGCTGGAGATCATCAAGGGCTTCTCGGTGGCCGTCGCCTGATTTCCCGTCCTGCCGGACTGTCGGCTAGCCTTGGGACCGCGTCACGGCGAGGGTGGTCGAGCCACCGTTATCGACGGGGCCCGGACTGATCGTCCGCCTCCGCCGTGTGCGAACAGACGAAGGCGAGGAAAGCGATCATGGCCAAGGGTGCCACCACCAACAAGCTCAGCGTCGACGTGCGCACCCGGACCGGGAAGGGCGCCTCGCGCCAGGCCCGGCGCGAGGGCAAGGTGCCCGCGGTGCTCTACGGTCACGGGTCGGACCCTCAGCACCTCGAGCTCAACGCCCACGACTTCGCCGCGGTGCTGCGCAACTCCGGCATCAACGCGGTGCTCAGCCTCGACATCAACGGCACCGAGCAACTGGCGCTGACCAAGGCCATCGCGATGCATCCGATCAAGAGGACCATCACCCACGCCGACCTGCTGGTGGTTCGCCGCGGCGAGAAGGTGACCGTCGAGGTGTCGATCACCCTGGAGGGCGAGGCCGCCTCGGGAACGCTGGTCACCCAGGACGCCACCGCGATAGAGATCGATGCGGAGGCCCTCTCGATTCCCGAGACCCTGACCGTGTCGATCGAGGCGGCCGAGGTGGGTACCCAGATCACCGCCGGTGACGTCGCGCTCCCCGAGGGCGTCACCCTGGTCAGCGACCCGGAGATGCTGGTGGTCAACATCGTGGCGGCGCCGACCGCCGAGGACCTCGAAGCCGAGGGCGCCGGAGAGGCGACCGGGGAGCCGGCGGCCGAGACCGCCGAACCCGCTGCCGAGGGCGAACCGGCCCCGGCCGAGTAAGCACGCGCCGTGGCCGAGCCGCTGCTGG
Organism: uncultured Mycobacterium sp.; assembly: GCA_964466565.1. Lineage (GTDB taxonomy): Bacteria > Actinomycetota > Actinomycetes > Mycobacteriales > Mycobacteriaceae > Mycobacterium. The sequence continues at coordinate 1,276 of CAYXOM010000084.1, read as the reverse complement.
TCGTCGGCCTGGGCAATCCCGGACCCCGGTACGCCACGACCCGGCACAACATCGGGTTCCTCGTCGCCGAAGCGCTCGCGGGTCGCATCGGCGCGGGTTTCAAGGTGCACAAGCGCTCGGGGGCCGAGATCCTCACCGGACGTCTCGGCGGACGTCCGGTGGTGTTGGCCAAGCCCCGCTGCTACATGAACGAGTCAGGCCGCCAGGTGGGGCCGCTTGCCAAGTTCTATTCGGTCAACCCGGCCGACGTCGTCGTGATCCACGACGAACTCGACATCGACTTCGGCAGGATCCGGCTCAAGGTCGGTGGCGGCGAGGGCGGCCACAACGGCCTTCGCTCAGTCGCTGATGCACTGGGCTCAAAGGACTTCGCCCGAGTCCGGATCGGGATCGGCCGCCCGCCCGGACGCATGGACCCGGCAGCGTTCGTGCTGGAGAACTTCAGCGCCGCCGAGCGGACCGAGGTGCCGACGATCTGCGAACTGGCTGCCGACGCCACCGAACTGCTGGTGCGCAACGGTCTTGAGGCGGCCCAGAATCAGGTGCACGCCTGGTAAGTCGTGGCCCCGCGCGTCAGGTGACCAGGCCGACGGAGTTCGCGCGGCGCAGTTTGCCCGACGGGGTCTTCGGGATGGTGCCCGGGCCCAGCACGACCACGTTGCGGGGCCGCACCCCGACCTCGTTGACCACCTCGTGGGCCACCTGCTGCTCGATCCGGCGAACCTGCGCCGGGTCCTCCCAGGTGTTGGCCTCCACCGCCACGGCGAAGGTCTCCCGGGAATGCCCCGCGTCCAATCGCACGGCGACCGCACACCCCGGGCGTACGCCCTCCACCCGGCCCGCCGCGCGTTCGATGTCGGTCGGGTAGACGTTGCGCCCGGCCATGATGATCACATCCTTGACGCGACCGCAGACCACCACGTAGCCCTCCTCGGTCAGGTAGCCCAGGTCACCGGTGTCGTACCAGCCGTTCTCGTCCTGGGCGGGCACGAAGCCGCCCATCGTGATGTAGCCCGGAGTGAGCGATTCGCCGCGCAACTCGATCACCCCGACCCCGCGCTCGGCCAGTACGGTGCCGTCCTCGTCGACGACGCGCGCCTCGAGGTCCTTGAGCAGCGGTCCCAGGGTGGCCAGCCGGCGAACGTTGCCCTTGGTGGCCGGAACCGCGCGCCGCAGAGCGGCGAGCAGGTCGGCGTCGACCTCGTCGACCACCAGACCCGCACCGCACTCGGAGAACGACACCGCCAACGTCGTCTCGGCCATGCCGTAAGCCGGC
>CAYXOM010000083.1:0-26497 GCA_964466565.1 uncultured Mycobacterium sp. | reverse complement strand
GTCCTGCAGATCACCGCCGACGGCCTTGAGGACGACTTCACCGCCCTGCAGGCGGCCACCGCCGCGATCGACCAGTTCACCACGATCGTCGCGTAGGGGCCTAGCGACCGGGCGGCGTCAGCGGCACTGCGATGGTGGCCAGCAGGGCGCGATGGTCGGAGCCGTCCACCGTCACTGTCTTGATCGACGTCGCCGCCGCATTGCGAGTCAGGATGTGGTCGATGGTGATCAGCGGTGGTGCTGCGGTGTCCGCCCGGAAGGTCGGCGCGAAGCCCGCGCCCAGTTGCTCCACGGCGTCACGGTAGCCGTTGGTCAGCAGGTCGCGGAACTGGCGTATGTCGGGGGTCGAGTTGAAGTCCCCGCCGATGATCACCGCGGCCGGGCCCGCCTCGCGGGCGAAGTCATCGAACTGCGCTTTGGCGGCGGCCATGCCGGAACGCCACTCTTCTACCGTATCAGTGTCGCCCGAGACCGGGGACTTTACGTGCACGCTTGCCACGATCGGACTCAGTTCGACCCCGGGGACCTTGATGCGGACCCCGGGAATTTTCGCGCTTCGGTGGCGTTGAGCGGTCACTTCGGTGAGCGGGTAGCGACTGTAGATGCCGATCCCGCCGGCACCGGGCGCCGGAATGAGTTGGGAATATGCGAAAATGTCGCCTAGACCTGCCCGATCGAATCGCTCGATGGCCTCTGGGGTTAGTTCGGCCACCGTGATGACGTCGGCGTTCTCCCTCGCCAAGGTGACGAAACCCTCGGGTTCGGCCAGGCCGTAGCGCAGGTTCGACGACAGCACCCGGACGTCCGCCGACGGGCCTGGGATCTGGGGCCGATTGCCGACGAAGTACCAGTTGGCCTGAATCGTGAGGGCGGCGGTGAGTAGGAGCGATCCGAGCATTGCCGAGACCCACCGGCGGGCAAGCAGGGCGAGAGAGAGGGCTGTCAGCGCCACCAGCGGGATGAACGTGGCACCAACCGCCACGACGAGCCGGGGAAAGCTCGACACCGGCTGGGCCCGGATCACCAGAGCGACTGCGGCGAACGCGAGAAGCAGGATCACAACGGTGCCAGCTGACCTCCGAACGCCTTGACGACGGCGGTTGTCGGCCAGCGGCAAGTTCGCCTCCCGGTCCGGCCTTGGGTTCTCCGATCGGAACGCTAGCAGGCGTCAGTAGGCCCCGCTGTGGCTGAACACTACCTTCGCGGTCTTGAGGGCGATCAGCAGGTCGGAGACCATCGACCAGTTCTCGACGTAGAACAAGTCCAGACGGACGGAGTCCTCCCAGGACAGATCGGAACGACCGCTGATCTGCCACAAACCGGTGATGCCTGGGCGCACCAGCAGCCGTCGTCTCGCGTGGTCGTCGTAGCTTTTGACCTCCCGCGCCACCTGCGGTCGCGGGCCGACGATGCTCATCTCCCGCTTCACAACGTTGATGAACTGAGGCAACTCGTCCAAGCTGTACTTGCGCAGCAAGCGGCCGACGGGGGTGACTCGCGGGTCATCTGCGAATTTGTACTGGTCCCGTGGCGAGCTTTCCAAGCCGAGGCCCGTCAGGCCTTCGGTCATTCGGTCGGCACCATCGACCATGGTGCGGAACTTCAGCATTTGGAAGGGTTCGCCGTTTAGGCCGATGCGTTCCTGTCGGTAGAAAATCGGCCCGCGGCTAGTGAGTTTGACGGCGAGCGCAACGAGCAGAAGCAGGGGTAGCCCACAGATCAGTGCGGTGAGGGAGAAAACGACGTCGAACAAGCGTTTCTGGAATCTCTTCGCACCGTGATACTGCGGTTTGTCCAGGTAGATCAGAGGCAGACCGGCGACGGGGCGCATATGCAAGCGGGGTCCGGCGACGTCTACCACTGAGGGGGCCACCAGCAGCTCAACGTTTAGTTTCTCAAGATCCCAGGACAAGTCTCGGATGCGCTGGCCTGTGAGGCGCTCAGTCGCTGTCACGGCAACCGCCTGACTACCCGATCTGGTCACCGCGCCTATCACCGTCGTCTCGTCACCGATCACGGGAATCGGCAGGTCTAGTTCAGGTGCCGTTATCTCGGTCCCCTCAAACTCGTCGGCCACGCAGGCGCCGACCACCTTGAGACCGCTCCCCTGGTGACGCGCCAGCGACCCCGCGAGTTCCCGGATTGCCGGCGCCGAACCCACAGCGACCATCCGGGTGACGAAACTCCCGCGTGTCACACGGCCATGGACGACGTAGCGACGAGCGAGCCACCGCACCAGGCTCAGAAAGGCAAGCCCCAGGGGCAGCGCGATGATCAGATAGCCGCGTGCGATGTGCAATTTGAAGAGCATGGAGACGATCGCCATGCCTCCGAATACGGCGAATGTCGCCGACCAGACGCGGCGATACTCCTCCGTGCCGGACCCGATGACTTGAGGCGAGCGCGAGCGATATGCGACGAGTGCCAGCAACCAGACAACAGCGAGTGCTGACGATATTTCAAGGTACGGAAGCCGACCGCTGACCGGTCTCGCCCCGGGCAGTTCGCCAAATCGGAGAAGGTGTGCAAGTCCGACAGCCAGAAGCACTGCAGTGGAGTCGAGCACGAGCAGCCAGCGACCGTAAGAATCCCGCCAGTAGTCAGGGCTATGTTGCGATGCCGCGCGCTTGGCAGGGGTGAGACCTATTGAAGCGTTCACACTGTGGCCTCCTGGAAGATCGCCACTGATCGCAGTCAAAAGGGCCTCCTCGCGTACCCAACGTGCCGGCCTTCAGTTAGCGTGCCGACGAAACTGGTCTAAGGTTTCTCTCAGGGTAGTCTATTGTCAAGGGGCATGCACGACAGCCGATCCAGTTAGGGGCGAGTGTGAGGTCGCGCAGAGTCGCCATCGTCCAGCGGTACGTTGCACGATACCGTTACGAGTTTTACGAGCGTCTTTCCGAATTGCTGAGCCACTCCGGGATTGAGATTGCTGTTGTGGCTGCTGGGTCCCCACCGGGCGCGCAGGCGCTACGCAACGATGCCGTTGACCGAGCGGCATGGTTGCGGACAGTCGACAGCAGGCAGTGTGGTATCGGCCCAATGAAATTTCCAGCTTTCTACGGCACTTCTCGACATTGGCGCGACTGTGAGGGCGTGATTCTCACGCTGCGCGGAAACTCCATCGATCTGAACTCCGAACTCCTTCGGAAGCCCCTCTCGGGTCGTCGCGTGGGAGCCTGGGGCCATATCAAGCCCTACGTCAAGACGGGAAATGCACTGGATTTAGCTATTGAGCGTCGCCAAATGCGTTGGTGTGACCATGTCTTCGCTTACACACAGAAAGGCGCGGAGGAGGCCATCGAGGCCGGTGTCGATCCCAGCAGGGTCACCGCGGTAAACAACTCCACGGACGTATCGGAGACGCTAGAGCTAAGTTCGTCGCTAGACAGCAACTTCATCGCCGAGTTTGAAAGCTCAAATCGACTCACCCGAGGAAAGACGTTCGGTTACATCGGCGGACTCGACTACCCGAAACGCATCGATCTGTTGGCTGATGCCCTCGACATTCTGTGGGCGCTCGATCCCGAAGTGAAACTGGTCGTCGGCGGGCGCGGTAGTCAGGAGCATTTGCTCGAGGCTGCCGTGAATCGTGGGCAAGTCCTCAAAATTGGTTACGCTACGGCAAAGGAGAAAGCCCTCATTAACCGCTTATCCGAAGCAATAGTGAATCCCGGCCGGATTGGCCTCCTTGCGGTCGAGTGCTTGGCAATGGATATACCTATATTGACCACTGACTGGAAACTCCACGGCCCCGAATACGAATACCTCAGAGAGGGTCATGACTTTCATTGTTCCGTGGGAGGAGCTGTCGAATTCGCGAATCTGGTCCTCAGTTATGCGCGGGATTCAGACGGGTGCCGGCGGCCGCAACGGAGGCAATACCCTACCTTGGAGGCCATGGTGAGGAATTACGCCGATGGTGTCGTCAAGATGGTGTCCTAGGACCCACGGATTGCACGGCCTCACCGTGCCTGAGGCGAATGGCAAATATAAGACATGCGGATTCTTCACGTTTACTCGACTCTCTCTCCCCAAGCGGGCGGTCCCGCGAAGGTGATACCGGAATTGGTCAAAGCGCAGGCGGCGCGCGGACACAAGGTCGTGGTTGCGACGACCAACGTGAGGAAGTCAACAGGTATTGGCACCTACCGCAGCGCTGGGTGGGATTCGCTCGCGGACGGTCAAGTTCGAGTGTTTTACGGCGCCGCCCAGGTGCCGCCGTTGATGGCCTCTTTGGGTCTTGGGCGCTACCTTCGACGAGCGATTCCCGAATTCGATATCGTAAACGTATTTGGTGTCTACCGGTTTCCGCAGTCTGCCGCAGCCTTTTGGTGCCGGCGTTATGGAGTGCCGTACATCGTGAGGCCGCATGGTTCGCTAGATCCGTTTCTTTTCGGAAAGAGCAACACGAACCTGATGCTCAAACGACTATACGAGCGTTGGTTCGCGCTACCCGCACTCGACGCCGCGTCGGCTATCCACTTCACCTCGGAGGAGGAGAGGGATCGGGCATCATTTCTCCGCCTTCAGGTACCAACCTTCGTTGTCCCGAACGGCCTCGAGTGGGAGCCGTATGTCAACCTACCCGCGAAGGGGCCTTTTCGGGCCAAGTGGGGAATCGGTCAAGAAGAGCCTGTTGTCCTTTTCCTTGGTCGACTGCACTTCAAGAAGGGTCTGGACCTTTTGGTGCCGGCCTTTGAAAGGGTTCGCCGAGCCATTCCGAATGCCCAACTTGTGATCGCGGGTCCCGAGAATGACAGTTACGGTGCAAAGGTCCGTAGTTGGGTCGCAGAACGTGGCCTCGACTCGGCCGTGCGCTTCACCGGCCACCTCGACGGCGACGACGTACGGCGGGCGTACGTCGATGCGGACGTTTTCGCGCTGCCGTCTTACACGGAGAACTTCGGCATGACCGTGATCGAGGCGATGGCGTGCGCGCTGCCCGTGGTGATCTCAGATCAAGTCAACATCCATCGTGACGTCGAAGATGCGGGCGCTGGATTAGTCACTCGATGCGATGTCGACGAGTTGGCCCATGCGCTGACAGCGCTCCTGGGCGACTCTCGGCTACGTCGGAGGATGGGAAGCGCGGGGCGAAGGCACGTGGAGCACTTCTACGGTTGGCCTGCGGCTGTCGAGGCTCTGGATCGGCAGTATAAGACGGTAATTGACCGGGGAGGCCGGTGAGGCAGTGCGGAGAGCCTTTTCACGAGATAACGACGAGACCCCCAGGTCATGGCACACACGGGATGCGCCATCGCTTGATACGACACTGGTTTACGCAGCTGCATTCACCAGCAGTTGGAATGGCGTTCGAATCGGCGGGATCAACCTCACTGATTTACTGATTGTCACTGCAGTTCTGGCTGTTGCTTCAGCGGCCATCAGAAACCGCCGTCGGCTGCCGACCTGTCTGTGGACGCTGCCGCTACTCTTCCTTCTAGTCTGCTCAGAACTCGTAAGATCTGCCGCCACCGGAAATTCTCTGGTGTCGGCCGGCGTCATAGGCGAGTGGCGGTCAGCGAATGCTATCGGTCAGGACTACCAGGGACCCCTTGTCACAGTAACCAGGCTCGCGATTTCCTTGTTCGCAGTGACGTTCATTGTTGTCGGCGTTTCTGAATCCAAGACCGCCGGGAACGTGATCGTCAAGAAGATCGTCGCATGGTGGCTCGCCGGAATTGTGGCGAGCGGTTCTTTTGCCGTCGTCGCGACGTTTGCTCCGCAATTGAACGATCTTCCTTTTCGGCACCGCCTTTATACCGATCGTGTGTCTGGCCTGACGGGTCACCCGAACCATCTCGGCATGGCGTTGGCGATTGCTCTTCCACTTCTGATCTATACCGTCGTATCCGGTCGCGGTCTTGGTAGGCGAATTGCGATACTGTCAGTGCCGGTGGTTGCCTATGCACTGCTTTTGACAGGTTCCCGTTTGGCTTTTGCCGGAGCAGCCGTGTTAGCGACCGGCACGGGGGTTTACTTCATTTTCAAAACCCGCAGCATTCCCGTATCGGTGTTGTTGGTTGCTCCCTTTGCGGCTGTGCTCGCATCGGCGGCCATTCCAGCGGCACTGAGTAGAACCAGATTCGGGACGGAGAACGCGGCTCTGTCGAACGAGGGTAAAATTGATTCCCTACGGGAGGCGTGGGAACATTTCTCGTCGAGTCCGGTGGTAGGAATAGGCTTGATTCCAGAGGCGTTCACGTCTTCGACCGTAACGTTGGCAGCCTACGGTGGTCTGGTCCTGGTGATAGCCTATTATTTGACGCTAATTTATCCGATAATCGTTCGTCCCCGCCCTCTCGATGGCATGTTGGCCCCGATCCTCGTGATTACTGCCATAGGGGTTCTGCTGTATGGCCTAGCTGGCAATCTCTGGCTAGACAGGTTTTTATACTGGCCGTTTGCGGCGCTTTATGCCTTGAGCCTTTACAGTAAACAAGTCGCGGTTGACGTTCGGGGGCGCGGAGCCGAATTGCTGGACACGGTTGGCGTCAAGGGCGCGAAACACGGTGAACACAGATAGGGGCCTAGTAATCGGCGAGATTGCGCACGCGTCGATCATGCCAGCTGCCCAATGGGTCCCTTGTTAAGCTTCTCCTCGTGCACGCCTTCCGACTACCTGTGGAAGCGCGGGTTGCGCTCTTTTTGAAGAGATGGCCGAAAACGCGCGGCTTAGCGCGCCGGGGAGTCCACGCCGTCAACACTCCTATAGCCAGGGCACGGCTGACTCGAACGTTGGCCAGGCTTCCTCGGCCGCTCAAACTCGAGATTGGCGGGCTAGCGAGTAGGCCTGGCTGGGTAGTCACAAACGTCAACGCAACCACCAACCTCTATCTGGACGCCACCAGGCCATGGCCGGTGGAGACTGGAGCTGTCGAGTATGTCTTTGCGGACAACGTTGTGGAGCACATCCCGCTGGCAGGCCTGAGGGCCATGCTTGAACAGGCTCACCGGAGCATGTGCGCCGGCGGCACCATCCGATTAGTAACCCCCGATATCCGGGCACATGTCGATCTCTATCTGGCTGGGAGCATTTCCCTCGACAGCGATGTGGGACGTCACTACAGGCGAGGTGGGCGAGTCGTAGAACACCCAGTGGACCTAATCCGAATTCCGATTGGTGAGTTCGGGCACCATGCCGGTTACGTCTACGACTTCGATACACTTGCCAGTGAGTTGCAGAAGGCAGGTTTTCGGGACTGTCAACGGTGTGCGCCAGGGGAGAGCGGACACCCCGCGTTGGTAGGCCTGGAGGCCCGCAAGCAATTCGAGGGGCTGCAACTGATCATTGAGGCTACCGCCTGAGAGTCGCTGCAGTTCGTCTCGTCTTCAAGACTCCCCCAACAGAGCGGAGACCGGATGAGACGCGGCCGTTTGCTCAAGGGCCTGCTGTCTATGGGATACACCTCGTTGGTTGTGGTTGTTGTGCAACTGGCGACCGTTCCCGTGCTGGCGAATTCGTGGGGTCTCGCTCTCTACGGACAGTGGTTGCTGTTGTCCACCGTCCCCTCCTTCTTGGCTGCCGGTGACTTCGGTTTTGGCGCTGCTGCCGGAGCGCGCCTGATCGGCGACGTCGCCCGGGGGGAATTAGATGAGGCGCGCCAGACCTTTCAAAGCGCCCTGGCTGTGGTTCTTGGCTTCAGCGTGGCAACGCTCGCTGTGATAGTGACAGTTGCGGCCGTTCTGCCCGGGCGCTTACTCGGTGAGTCCGGGGGGATGGACTCGGGCACTTCCCGAGCTGTCCTGATGATCCTGTGCGTTTACGGCGTCTTGTCTGTTCAAGCGGTACTCTTCACCTTTGCGATCCGCGCGCATGGTGGGTTTGCGGTTTCCGCGACTTTGCAGGCAACGGTTCTGCTCGCGGAGGGGTTAGCTGTTATCGCAGTGGCGCTGTGGGGTGGTCCGCCTCTGCATGCCGCCCTTGCCCTCTTGAGCGTGAGGGCTTTGGGCGTCGCTGGGCAGATCCTCTTAGCGCGACGTAGGGCTGCGTGGCTCAAAGTCGGCTTCGGGCAAGCCTCCCGGTCACGCGTCTCCGAATTGACTGGGCCAGCGTTGGCGGCAATGGTCATGCCAATCTCCCGAGCGGGATTCCTCCAGGGTTCGGTGATCGCAGTGGGCGCGGCAGCCGGTGCGGCCTCCGTGCCGATTTTCACCAGCCTTCGCACTCTCGCCAGGGTGGGCCTCTTCGTGATGCTTGCCGTCAACAAGCCGATTTTCCCGGAGTTCACGTCTGAGCTCGCGCGAGGCAACACTGCCTGGATCCGGAAAGTGACCGGCGCCATGATGACGATGAATGCATTGGTCGGCGTTGTTGCTGCGGCGACGCTGGCTCTCCTAGGCAACTCCATCTTGTCGTGGTGGACACGGGGCGCGATCTCTGCCCCTAATGTGATGCTCCTCCTCACCGCTGCAGCGATCTTGGCAGGAGCCATCTGGGAGCCGGCGTCGGCGCTACTGCTGGCGGTCAACCGCCATACCGGGTTCTCCTACCTCCTTGCGATCGGCGCAGGCTCAGCGGTTGGCCTCACTTACCTATTTGTCCGGCAATGGGGCATCACGGGCGCCGCTGCAGCCAATCTGCTGTTCGAGTTGGCAATGCTCGGCGCCGTTTTCCTGCCGCTACGGCGCATTGCCGGCTCATTCCCCGTGGGTCTGGCTACCCTTGGAGCGGTGATGCCTCGGAGGCGGCGATCGGAGTAACTCGCAGGAGGCCCTCGCGGTTCAACTCGCCGGGCGCCGCAGCAGAGTCGTGCAACTGAACGCGGCGCCCGTGGGAACCGGGCCGTGAAACTCCTTGGTTTGCCATCCACACTGCTGAAGCCGGTCTACTGCACCTCGATACTCGTCACGGTCGCTGTTGTCAACCAGAATATAACCGCCTGGGGTCACATAGTTACTCGCCATATCGATACAGGCGACCCGCGCGCGGCCGTCCACAATTATCAGCGTGAAATAGTCTCGTGGAAATTCGCTCAGCGCCTGCACGTAGTCAACAAAAGAAGCTTCGCGATATCGCGGGCTTTGTGATCGGAAGCGTTTCTCAGGGTCGGCAGAAGTCGGATTTGGTGGCACGACCCTAATCTCCCAGTCGGCTTCCTGCGAAAATCGGGTGATCGCCTGTCGCACCAGATTCGCCCATGCGGCGTCGTGTTCCACGGAAAAGCCGCGCAATCCGAGTCCAGCAAGAAAAACTGTGGAGCCTCCAGTGCTGTACTCAAATACGCGGTCCCCGGGGCGAAGGTAGTCCCGAAGAAAGTCGCGACTGCCATAAACCATCCAGGGGGTACCCATCTCAATGGGCGTTAGACCCGACGTCAGGCTTTCAGACCACTCCGGATAGTGATGAAGAAGTGAAGCAACTTCGCTGGTCGGTATCGCTGAGTGGGTGCGTAAGCGCGCGATCTCGAAGAGGAAGTTGAGCGCCCGCACTGCGCGATTCCTTTGGATGAGCGGTAGCCGACTGAATCGAAAAGGGCCTACTTTCATCGTGGAGTCCCACTCAACATCGCCACTACTGCAGGGCGATGCGCTTTCCGAGTGTTGAGCGAGCTCGCGTGCGCGAAAGGCGCATTATCGGAGGGCGCATTGCCACTCTGAACGTCCCTCACCTGCTATCCGCTTTCCGCCGTCGCAGCCGCTTGCGGGTCTTTCCGGGAGCTGGCGTTGCATCGTCGGAATAGCCATAATCGTAATAGTCGTAACTGTAGGACGCTCGGCGGCGGGTGGGGGCCATCGTCAGGATGGCTCCGAGCAGAGAGCCTCCGGAGGCTTCCAGACTTCTGAGGGCGTGGCTGATCTGTTCGCGCTTGGTAGCGGCGTACCGCACGACCATGAGTGTTCCGTCGCTTATGGCCGCTAGTACCGCCGCGTCGGTGACGGCCAGCAAAGGCGGATTGTCGATGATGACGTAGTCGAACTTCTCCCTCAACTCGGCCAGGAGATTGCGGGCCGTCAGCGATCCCAGCAGTTCGCTGGGGTTTGGTGGCGTGGCACCCGCCGTGAGAACCGTGAGATGGGGAAAAGCAGACTCCTGGAGCACTTCCGACAAGGAGGCACCGCCGCTCAGCACGGTACTCAGCCCCACGGAGCCGACCAGATCGAGGTATTTGTCCAGAGAGGGGCGGCGCATGTCGGCATCGACCAGAAGGACGCTGTGTTCGGCCTCTGCCAGGGAGAGGGCGATGTTGATGGCCGTTGTGGTCTTGCCTTCGTTGGGTACTGCGCTGGTGACCACAATCAGTCGCGGCGGACTGTCGACGGAGAGAAACTGAAGGTTGGTGCGCAGCTTGCGGAATGCTTCGGCGATACCTGAGTTGTCGGTCGCGAAGGTGATGGCGGGTGTCGTCTGGCGGGCCTTGTCGAGTGGAACGACACCCACGACGCCAACTCCGGTCAGTTCCTCGAGTGTGTCGCGGCTCTTCACGGTGTTGTCGAGGAGTTCGCGCAGGACGGCGAGGCTGACGCCGAGGAGCAAGCCCAGAGCGAGGCCGGTGGCGATGTTGCGCTGTGAATTGGGGACCACCGGTGAACCGGGAATAGTCGCCCGCTGCTGCACCACGACTCTGGCGTCGGGCTGCGCCCCGGGTCGCGGCGTCTCGAGTTCGCGCACCATCACGACAAACTCGTCCGACAGGGCGTTGGCGATGTCGCGGGCCCGCACCGGCGAAGCGTCGCGAACCGACACGTCGATCAGGACGGTGTCCGGCTTGCCTCTCGCGGTGACCTTCTCGCGCAGGGAGCCGGGACTGATCTGCAGGCTCAGTCTGTCGACGGTCCGCTCGGCCAGGGTGTGGCCCTTGAGTAACTCGGCGTAGGAGAGCACCCGCTCCTGAGACAGTCGATTCGCCTGGTACGACTCGCTGACCGAAGACCCGCCGGTGCCGGACACGTAGAGTTTGGTGGAGGCCTGGTAAAGCGGCGTGGTGAGCATCGTTGCCGCGATTGCCGCCAACAGGGTGAGGGCAGCCGTGGCCACTACGGTGATCCACCGGGTGCGCAGCAGCTTCGTCAAGTCTTCAAAGCTCACGAGAAGGCTCCGCCGCACGCAGGTTTCGCGGAGCCGGGCCGGACCACAGCCGTCGTCATCCCTGACATGTTGGTACCGAGACTTCGGGGGTGAGATTATCGGTCAGCGGCTGAACCGGCACCCGTGCCGCACCCGGGACGGTGGGTTCGGACAGCTGGAAACTGATCTCGCCGGACTGCCCCGGAGGGATGACGACCTGCACCTCGTAGCTGGGATGGCCGCGCTCGACGTCGACGTTCGCGGCCAGTCTCTGGCCGTTGGACACGATGCCTTCCAGCTTGGAGCCCTGGGTGGCCAGCAGGCGCACCGACGTGACCATCGTACCGAGGGGCACGTTGAGGTCGAGGCCCTCTACGATGCCTCCCCTGCCGCCCACATACTCGGTGAACTGCCCGGGTCGGGCGGTGTTGGTCAGTCGCACGGTGACGGTCGACTTGCGCCGGTCACCGTCGCAGCCGTCGGCGGCGTATTCGATCTCGCGCTTCAGGTAGTAGTCCATCTTGTTGCCGGCGAGATTGTTGATGATCACCGCGGCGTAGGGGGCGGTGTCACCGGGGATCGCGTGCGCCAGCGAGGTGGTCTCCAGCAGTTCCTGATCGGCGGGGATCGCGCTCCAGACCGCCAGACGTCGCTCACCGGCCGCCCGGCCGAGGGCGTCGAGCAGGTTGCGGGGCGACTTCACCGGGCCGGTGGTGGCCTTGACGGCCTCCTTGGCGATGTCCTGGAGGAACTCCTTTCGGGCCTCCTGGTCGTCGGGATAGCGCTCGTAGGCGGTCGAGAGCGTCAGTTCCACGACATTGTCGGCGGTGATCGTCTCACCGCGCACCGTCACTGGTCCGGTCGCCTTGAGGATGTAACTCAGCGCGATGGGATCCAGGGCAATCACCCCATCGACCCTCTCCCCGGTGTCGCTCTCCCACATCGACTTCCAGATCTGGGCGGCGTAGGGGAAGTGCGAGCTGAGGTTGGTGTTGCGGAAGTCGGTGAACGGGTTGGTGTAGCCGTAGGTGTCGTTGAACTGTTGGCCCAGATCGACCTTCGCCGAGAGTCCGATGAAATCGCGGTTCGACGCCAGATCGTCCACCGTCGCCTTGCCGTCGACGAAGCGCAGGGTGCCGAACCCGCCCAGCAGGCCGCCGGTGCCGCGGGCCTCGGCGGGGGTCTGGAACGCCATCAGGTAGGCGCGCGGGCCGTCGGCGCCCATCATCGACGGCGCCAGGCGCCCGGCCAGGGCGGTGTTCGACAGCAACTGGGCCACCTCGGCGGTCTGGCCCTGCAACTGGGTGCGGGCGTCGCGGATCGGCCCGAAAAAGGCCGGCTCGGTGATCGCCGCCGCACGGGTGTCCAGGCCGGTGGCCGCGGTGGCCAGGGCCGCCAATTGGGGTTCCTCGGCCCGCAGCCGCCCGACGTCCACCCGGCCGTCCACATAGAGCGAGTCGGGAGCCAGATCCACGCCCTGCTCGGCCGCCGGCAGCAGCACGTCGCTCGCCAGGCCGGCCACCACGTCGGCGATCTGCTGGCCGGACTTGAACGGGCTGCCCAGCAGCGGCACTGCGGCGGCCAGGCTCCACGGCAGCGCCCGGGTGGCCGAACGGGCGGCCTGCGCCTGCACCACGGCGGCCTCGGCGGACTGGGTGGCCCCGGTCGCGTCCCCGTTCAGCAGCGCCTCCTTGACCGCCTGGGCGCTGGTGCGGGCCTGCTCCAGGTTGGATCGCGCGCTCAGCGCGCTGACGCCCAGCCACCCCAGCAGCACCAGGGCCACGGCACCCAGCGCCAGGGCCGCCCACCGGGTGCGCGGGGAGCGCAGTCGGCTCGCGATGTCGGTCACGGGTCGATGATCTCAATTCGGCTGGGCGTCAGACAAAACAGTGGGGCGGCCGAACTGCGGCCGCCCCACTGTTTCGGAGGTCGTCGGGGTGGGTCAGCAGCCCTGGGTGAGCTTGCCGGTGGTGGTGCCGTAGGGCCCGATCAGCAGGGTGGCGCCCACGACACAGGCCTCGAAATTGATGTTCTCAGTGAAGAAGCCCCACACCGGTTGCAGGAAGCCGGGGATCAGCGCCAGCGGGGTGAAGGTGAACAGCTCCCCGGTCGGGGTGAACAGGCCGGCCGGCGGGGTCGGGTTCGGCGTACCGAACCACCACAGCTGGTTTTGGAAGATCGACGTCAGCGTGCTGGCGTTGGCGCCCACTTCCAGGCCCACCGGGCAGACCAGGGTGTTGCCCTCCTCGCAGGTCAGATCGGAGGTGTTGCCGAGCGCCTGCGCAAAGGACGTCAAGGCCGGCGCCTGAGGCGCCGCCGGGGCGGCCTGGGCCACGCCTGGGGCGAACGCGGCGGCGGCGGCGGCGGCCGTGGCAGCGCCGATCTGGAGTTTTTGAGTCAAGGTAGCCATCGTCATCCCATCCAACGTGTAATCATTCCTGAGAGAGTCCTTTGATCCTCACACGGGAGCGGCGGGGTGTCAACCCGAACGCGCCGCGTGCAGCGCGCTCCCGGCAAACAGAATTTGACCATCGTGGCAAATACGGCCCGGCCTTGGGGCGCATCAGGCGGCGATAGCCCCGGGCTTGAGGTATGTCACCAGGCTGACGTCAATACTCTCGTCGATGAAGTAGAACTGGCAACCCTTCAGGTAGCGCAGGTAGCGACGGTAGTTCTCCTCGTCGGTGGCCGCGATGGCGGCCTCTTTGTTGCGCTCGAGCGCGTCGGCCCAGATACCGAGGGTCTTGATGTAGTGGTTGCGCAGCGAGAGGGTCTCGGGCACCACGAAGCCGGCCTTCTCGCCGTGCTCGACCATCATCTCGGTGCTGGGGATGCGCCCGCCCGGGAAGATCTCGGTGATCATGAACTTGATGAAGCGGGCCAGTTCGAAGGTGAGCTTTTTGCCCCGTGCGGCCAGGTCGTAGGGGTGATAGCCCACCGAACTCTGGATGGTCATCCGGCCGTCGTCGGGCAGGATGTCAAAGCAGGTCTTGAAGAAGTCGTCGTAGCGTTCGAAGCCGAAGTGCTCGAAGGCCTCGATCGAGACGATCCGGTCCACCGGGGAGTGGAACTGCTCCCAGCCCTCCAGGCGCACGTCGAAGGTGCGCCTGCTGCCCAGATCTCCCAGCAGGCGCTGGCAGTAGGCCTGCTGGTTCTTCGACAGGGTCAGGCCGATGACGTTGACGTCGTACTTCTCCATGGCGCGCTGCATGGTCAGCCCCCACCCGCAGCCGATCTCCAGCAGGGTCATCCCCGGCTTGAGGTCGAGCTTGTCGAGGTTGAGGTCCACGTCGGCGATCTGGGCTTCCGACAGAGTGACGTCAGGGCCGGTGAAGTAGGCGCAGCTGTACTTGCGGGTGAGGTCCTGGAACACCCCGAAGAAGTCGTCGGAGAGGTCGTAGTGGGCCTGGATGTCCTCGAAGTGCGGCCTCATGTCCGGCTTCGTTTCCGGCCGCTTGTCCTGGGTGTCGGGCATGGGGCAGATGCTAGCCGAGGACCGGGGCGCGCCGCGGATGCGGCGGGTTTGTACGGGTAACGTCATCGCCCATGACTGCAGGTGATGAGATCTCGAACGATGTCGTCCTGACCGAAGCCGATGAGCAGCCCGAGGTGGACGAGCGCCCAAAGCGGTTGCGAGCGGTTTTGCCCGTCCTCCTCGGCGTGCTCGTGCTGGGCCTGAATCTCGTGCTCTTCATGGGGCAGCGCGGAATCTTCCTCGCCAAAGACTCGGGCGGCACCGCTGCGACGGCCTTGCTGGCTCTCAGTGTGTTCACGGGGTTCCTGCTGCTGTTCTACCCCTTCCTGCTGCGTCGGATGGAGGCGGACGCCGGCGACTCGCGGTGGTTCAGCCGCTGGGTGGTTGTTCCGCTGATCCTGGGGATCCTGGCTCCGATGGCGACCATTCGAGCGGTTGAGAACTACTACCCGACAAGGATCACGCAGGGCTCGTCCGTGGGGGAACCTTGCCTCGAGCTGTACCAAAAGGCAGCGAGCATCCGGGCCGAGAACCCCTTTTTCCGGATGCCCGACAACGACCGCGACGAGCGGCGCTGCAAGATCAACGAGACCGTCCTGCGCTGATTGGGCAGGACGCGAACGTCGTCGCCAACTCCGCGACGATGTCGGCGAACAGCGGCTCGGGGATGTCGTGGCCCATCCCGTCGAAGAGCACCAGCCGCGCCCCCGGGATCGCCCGGGTGATCGCCCGCCCGCCCGCCGGGCGCATGAGCGTGTCGGCGCGGCCGTGGATGACCACCGTCGGCGCGGTGATCTTCAAGTCGTAGCCGCGCAGGCTGCCGCTGCCCAGGATCGCCGCGAAGTGCCGGCCGATGCCCTGAGGGTAGAAGCAGCGCTCGTAGGTCTCGACCGCGTCGGCCCGCAACTGCTCCTCGGAGACCGGGTAGCCGGGGCTGCCGATGATCTTCGACACCCGCACCGAGTTGGCCACGATCACCTCCCGCGGGGAGTCCGGGGGCGGGCCCTTGAGCAGCGCCAGCAGCGCGCGCGGCGCCGGCGGGGGCAGCAGGGCGGCGTTGTTGGACGAGAAGATGATCCCCAGGCCCGCGGTGCGCTCGGCGTGCCGGGCGGCGAAGATCTGGGCGATCATCCCGCCCATCGACGCCCCCACCACGTGCGCCCGCTCGATGCCCAGGTGGTCGAGCACCGCGGCGGCGTCGTCGGCCATGTCCTCCAGGGAGTACACGCACGGGCTGCGCAGCCCGAGCAGGGAACGCAGCAGCCGCGGGATCAGCGGGCCGCCCGTCCACTGCCCGTGCAGCTTGGTCGACAGGCCCACGTCGCGGTTGTCGAAGCGGATCACCCGGTAGCCGCGGTCCACCAGCCGGCCGCAGAAGTCGTTGTGCCACAGCACGAGTTGGGCGCCCAGGCCCATGATCAGCAGCACCGGCGGGTCGGCCGGGTCGCCGAGGTCCTCGTAATGCAGTTCGACCTCGCCGGAGCGGGCGTATCCGGTGCGGATCTCCACTCGGCTACACCCCGACGTCGTTCTGGTGTTCCCGGCTGACCTCCACCATGAAGTTGGCGAAATAGCCGGAGAACTGCGGGTCGTTCATTATCTGCCAGCGCGGGGCGAGCAGCTTCATGTAGCGCTCGACGTAGAGGAACTGCTTGCCGATCAGCACCAGTTCGCGGGGCAGCTTGACGTCGTAGGCCTCAGCCAGGGCCGAGAGCTGCTTGCCGATCTCGGCATACGACATGTCCCCAAGGGTCTTCATGGTCAGCGGGGTGGCGAACGCCTCGAGGTCCTTGGCGGCCTGCGCCTCGGGTTTGACGGTGCCCACCGCGCCCATCAGCACGACGATCTTGCCGGCCGCGGCGTGGTCCTTCTTGACCAGCAGCGCGTAGACCAGCTCGCGCAGCAGCCAGCGGGTGCGCGGGTCGATGCGGCCCATGATCCCGAAGTCGAGGAACACGATCTTGCCGTCGTCGCCGACCAGCAGGTTGCCCGCGTGCAGGTCGCCGTGGAACAGCCCGTGGCGCAGACCGCCCTCGAAGGTGGCGAACAGCAGCGCCTTGACCAGCTCGGTGCCGTCGAAACCCTTGGCCCGGATGGCTTTGACGTCGTCGATGCGCACCCCGGCCACCTTCTGCATGGTCAGCACCCGCTCGCTGGTGAACTCCCAGTGCACGGCCGGCACGGTGATGTTGCGGCCCAGCGGCGAGCCGTGCAGCCCGGACACCCAGGCCTCCATGGACTGCGCCTCCAGCCGGAAGTCCAGTTCCTCGGCCAGGTTGTCGGCGAAGTCGGCCACCACGTCCTGCGCCGAGAGCCGCCGGCCCACCTTGGCCACCTCCGCCAGTTGCGCGAAGCGCTTCAGGATCTGCAGGTCGGCGGCCACCCGCCGGCGGATGCCGGGGCGCTGGATCTTGACCACCACCTCCTCCCCGGAGCGCAGGGTGGCGTGGTGCACCTGGGCGATCGAGGCCGAGGCGAACGGGGTGTCGTCGAAGCGGGCGAACAACTCCGCGGGGTCGGCGCCGAGTTCGGCGGTGACCAGGGCATGCACCTCGGCGGGGTCGGCCGGCGGCACCGCGTCGAGCAGGCCGCGGAACTCCCGGCTCAGGCCCTCGCCGAACGCGCCGGGGCTGGAGGCGATGATCTGCCCGAACTTGACATAGGTGGGGCCCAGGTCGGCGAAGGTCTGCGGGACCTGGCGGATCACCTTGTCCTGCCAGCGGCCCCGGCGGCCCAGGGTGGGCAGCACGCGCATCCCGGTGCGGGTGAGCTGCCAGCCGGTGGCGCCGATGCGGGCGGCCTCGACCGGCAGTGGAACCCGGTCCAGGGTGGCCACCTCGCGGTGCTTCTCGCGCTTCTTGGCGGGAGTCATGCGGGCCAGTCTGCCAAAACCCCACGCCAGCGGCCTAATCCGGCGAGGCGGACCACACCCGGCGTTGATGCTTGCGCGGTAACAAATATGTGACACGGCGGAAAACTATGGAATCGCACTTGGTGGAGGGTCATACTGAGGCTTGTGTCCGGGGACTCGAGATACGGGGCGCCCGACATCACTCTCGGAAGGAGAAGTTTGCGGCCATGAATTCAACTTGGCTTTGGATCGGCACGATCGGCATGGCACTGGGCTTTCTCGCCATCGTCGCGATCGGCAACAACTCGGAGCGCCGGCATCACGTCACCGCCAGCGCCTTCGTCTGCCTGATCGCGGCGTGCGCGTACTTCGCGATGGCGAGCAAGCAGGGCGTCCACACCTTCGTCGACAACGGCGGCACCGAACGCACGGTGTACTACGCCCGCTACCTCGACTGGCTGTTCACCACTCCGCTTCTGCTCCTGGGCCTGATGACGGTCGCCCTGCCGCGACTGGCCACCTCGCTGGGCGGCCGGGACCGCAACGCCCTGATCGCCGGCGTCATCGGCGCCGACGTGATCATGATCGTCACCGGCCTGTTCGCCTCGCTGAGCAAGGACACCGGCACCCGCTGGGTCTGGTACATCATCAGCTGCGTGGCGTTCCTGGTGGTGCTCTACTACATCGCCGGCCCGATCCGGGCGGCGGCCGCCGAGCGCAGCGCCGAGGACGCCGCGCTCTACAACAAGCTGCTCGGCATCCTGGTGGTCCTGTGGTTCATCTACCCGATCATCTGGGCGCTGGGCACCGAGGGCATCGGCAGCGTCGGACTCGGTGCGGAGATCGCCATCTTCGCGGTGGTCGACCTGCTGGCCAAGGTCGGCTTCGGCATCCTGCTGGTCTCGGGATCGTCGAAGCTGCGCGCCACCGAGGTGGAGCGCTCGCTGGCCTGACGCAACACCCCGTACGCCGCCGGGTCCCCCTCGTGGGGGCCCGGCGGTGTGCTGTCGGGGCGTAGATTGCTCGGGTGCAGATCAGCGCCGCGCAGGCCACCGAGCTGTTCGTCGGCGACCCGCGCTCGCCTCACCAGGTGGTCCGGGTCACCTACGCCCACGCCGCCGCCCCGTGCACGATCCGGGTGGACGGCGAGGGGCTGCGCACCCCGGCCCCGGTGAGCGCCCCCGCCGGCGACGGGACGGTCGAGGTCGCCGTCGAGGTCACCGCACCGGTGTCCGGGCAGCGCCGGGCCGCCCGGGTGCTCACCGAGGAGACCGCCGCCTTCGGCTTCGAGTTCGCCGTGGCCGAGCCCGGCTGGACCATGCACATGGTCAGCCACTTCCACTACGACCCGGTGTGGTGGAACACCCAGGCCGCCTACACCAGCGAGTGGATCGAGGACCCGCCCGGCCGCTGCCGCCAGCACAACGCCTTCGCCCTGGTGGCCGCGCACCTGGAGATGGCCCGGCGAGAACCGGAGTACAAGTTCGTGCTCGCCGAGGTCGACTACCTCAAGCCCTACTTCGACGCCCACCCCGCCGACCGCGAGGACCTGCGCCGGTTCCTGGCCGAGGGCCGGGTGGAGGTGATGGGTGGCACCTACAACGAGCCCAACACCAACCTCACCGGGGCGGAGACCTCGATCCGCAACTTCGTGCACGGCATCGGTTTCCAGCGCGACGTCCTCGGCGCCGCCCCGGCCACCGCCTGGCAGCTCGACGTGTTCGGCCACGACCCGCAGTTCCCGGGGATGGCCGCCGACGCCGGCCTGTCGTCGAGTTCCTGGGCGCGCGGGCCGCACCACCAGTGGGGTCCCATGCAGAACGGCGGCGACCCCACCCGCATGCAGTTCGCCAGCGAGTTCGAGTGGATCGCGCCGTCGGGGCTGGGCCTGCTGACCCACTACATGCCCGCCCACTACGCCGCCGGGTGGTGGATGGACTCCGCGACCTCCCTGGAGGACGCCGAGGCGGCCACTTACGAGCTGTTCCTCGGGCTGAAGTCGGTGGCGCTGACCCGCAACGTGCTGCTGCCGGTGGGCACCGACTACACCCCGCCCAATACCTGGGTCACCGAGATCCACCGGGACTGGAACGCCCGGTATTGCTGGCCCCGCTTCGTCTGCGCGCTGCCCGGTGAGTTCTTCGCCGCGGTGCGCGCCGAACTCGCCGAGCGCGGTGCGGCGCCCTCGCCGCAGACCCGGGACATGAACCCGATCTACACCGGCAAGGACGTCTCCTACATCGACACCAAGCAGGCCAACCGGGCCGCCGAGGACGCGGTGCTGGGCGCCGAGCGCTTCGCGGCCTTCGCCGCAGCGATGTCGGGGGCCCGCTACCCCGAGGCGGCGCTGGCCAAGGCCTGGGTGCAGCTGGCCTGGGGCGCCCACCACGACGCCATCACCGGCAGCGAGTCCGACCAGGTGTACCTCGACCTGCTCACCGGCTGGCGCGACGCCTGGGAGTTGGGGCGCGCCGCCCGCACCGGCGCGCTGGGGGTGCTCTCGGCGGCGGTGCGCGCCGAGACGCCTTCGGTGGTGGTGTGGAACCCGCTGGCGCACAACCGGACCGACGTCGTCACCGTGCGGTTTTCCGGGCCGGTGGGACCCGGCGCGGCGGTGCTCGACTCCACCGGGGTCTCCCATCCCGCGCTGGTGAGCGACGGCGGGCACTCGGTGAGCTGGCGCGCCGCAGGCGTGGAGTCGCTGGGCTGGCGGACCTACCGGGTGGTGCCCGCCGCCGAGCCTTCGGACTGGCAGCCGGCCGACGGGGTGACGATCGCCAACGAGTTCCACCGGCTGACCGTCGACCCCGCCCGCGGCGGCGCGGTGGTCTCGCTGGTGGAGACCGCCACCGGCCGCGACCTCATCGCCCCCGGCGGCCTGGGCAACGAACTGGCCGTCTACGACGAGTACCCGGCCCACCCCGAGGCCGGCGAGGGCCCGTGGCACCTGCTGCCCACCGGCCCGGTGCTGAGCTCCGCGGCGGGGGCGGCGACGGTCTCGGCCCACCGCAGCCCGCTGGGGCAGCGGCTGGTGGTGCAGGGATCCGTCGGGTCGGTGCTGCGCTACACCCAGACCCTGACCCTGTGGGACGGGATCGATCGGGTGGACTGCCGCACCGTCGTCGACGACTTCACCGGTGCGGACAAGCTGGTGCGGCTGCGCTGGGCCACCCCGGTGCCCGGTGCGCTTCCGGTCAGCGAGGTCGGTGACGCCGTCGTGGGCCGCGGGTTCGGCCTGATGCACGACCGCGAGTCCGGCGAGGACCGCGCGGTGGACTCCGCCGCGCACCCCTGGACGCTGGACAACCCCGCCCACGGCTGGTTCGGGCTGTCGTCGTGTGTGCGGATCCGCGCCGGGTCGCACACCCGGGCGGTCGGAGTGGCCGAGGTCGTCGCCGGCGGCGACACCGCGGCGGCCCGCGAGCTGATGGTGGCGCTGGTGCGCGCCGGGGTGACCGCCACCTGCAGCACCGCCGCCGACCCCCGCTACGGCCACCTCGAGGTGGACTCCAACCTGCCCGACGCCCGCATCGCCCTGGGCGGCCCAAAGGACAACGCGTTCACCGCGGAGGTTTTGGCCGCCGCCGACCCGGCCCACGCCGCCGAGTTCGCCCGGCAGATCGCGACCGGGCAGGCCCGCCTGCTGATCCCCGCCGCCCGCGACCTGGCGCAGGTGTGGCGCCCCGACGCCGACCTGCGCGACCCGCTGGCGCTGCCGGTGCTCATCGTCGCCGGACCGGGTGCGCTCGAGGCGCTGGTCGCCGACCTCGCCGACGCGGAGATCAGCGTCGAGCCAGGCCCGCAGCTCGGGGAGTTCGAGTCGCGCACCGTCGCACTGCTCAACCGCGGGGTGCCCGGCTTCGCCGTCGAGGCCGACGGCACCCTGCACGCCTCCCTGATGCGCTCGTGCACCGGCTGGCCGTCGGGCACCTGGATCGACCCGCCGGCCCGCAAGGCCCCCGACGGCTCCAGCTTCCAGCTGCAGCACTGGACCCACGCCTTCGACTTCGCCCTGGTGTCCGGGGAGGGGGACTGGCGGCAGGTCGACATGTGTTCCCGCAGTGCCGAATTCAACCACCCGATGGTGTGCGTCCCGGTCGAGCAGGGCAGCGGCGGGCTGGGTGCGGACGGGTCGCTGCTGGGCGTTGAGCCGGCCCGGCAGGTCGCACTCGGCGCCCTCAAGGCCGCCGGTAACCCGACCGCGGTGGGCAGCTCCGCGCCCGTCGACCCCGACGCGCTGACCCTGCGGCTGGTGGAGACCGCCGGCGCGCCGGCGGCGGTCACCCTGTCCAGCGGTGTCGGTGAGCTGAGCGAGGTGATCGCCGCCGACTTGCTGGAGACAGCCCGGCCCGGCGTCGACCCGCTGGCGCTGCACGGCTGCCAGATCGCCACCGTGTGCGCCCGGCTCGACGCCCCGGCCGTGATCGACGCCCCGGGGCAGGCGCTGGCCCCCGACGCCGAGGCCGCCCAGCCGCTCTACGCCCGCTACTGGCTGCACAACCGCGGGCCCGCGCTGCTGGGTGGGTTGCCCGCCGTGGCGCACCTGCATCCCGAGGCTGCCGCCGCCGCCCCCGGCGACACCGTGGACCTGCGCCTGACGGTGGCGTCGGACTGCAGCGACGCCACCGTGACCGCCGCGGTGGACCTGCGGCTGCCGCCGGGCTGGGACACTGGCGCGCGGATGTTCGCCCCGCGCTCTGGCCGCGAGGTCGAACTGCCCGCCCGCGGCCACCGCGAGGAGTCCCTTCGGGTGCGCGTGCCCGACGACGCCGCACCCGGGCACTACCCGGTGCGCGCGGCGCTGACCCTGACCGGGGACGTGCCGCCGGCCTGGCGGCAGCGTGTGGAGGACGTCTGCGTCATCACCGTGGGCCGGCCCGAGGCCGATCTGGTGCGCCTGGTCACCGACCCGGCCGGCGTCGACGTCGCCCGCGGCTCCACGGCGCGGCTGGCCGTCACCGTCGGCTCCGGGGCGCGCGCCGACCTCGCGCTGGAGGCGCACCTGATCAGCCCGTGGGGCACCTGGGAGTGGATCGGCCCGGCCGCGTGCGGCGCGGTGCTGCCGACCGGGTCACAAGTCGAGGTGGGCTTCGACGTCGCCCCGCCACTGTGGGCCGATGCCGGGACGTGGTGGGCGCTGATCCGCGTCGGCTGCGCCGGGCGGCTGCTCTACAGCCCGGCGGTGGCGGTGCGGGTCACGTGATCGCCGCCGTGGTGGCCGGTTCGCCGGTGACCGTCGCCGAGGTCGACGCCCGGGAGGCCGCGCTGCGCGCCTCCCCGCAGACCGCCGCGCTGCCCCGGCCGAACACCAGCGAGGGCCGGCAGTTGCGGCGCTGGCTGACCCAGATCCTGGTCACCGAGAAGGTGGTGGCCGTCGAGGCGGCGTCGCTGGGTGTCACCGCCGCCGGCGCCCCGGGAGTCGGGGAGGTGCTGCCCGACCTCACCGCCCGGCTCGAGATCGGCAGCATCGCCGCGGCCGCGCTCGCCGAGCCGCTGGCGCGGGCGCTGTACGCGCGGGTGACCGCCGGCGTCGAGGTCGCCGATGCCGCCGTCGTCGACTACCTACGCCGCAACCCCGGCCGGTTCCCGGACTCTGAAGACCCCGGGGCCGCGGTGGCGGCGATGCTGCGCGCCGCCGCCCGGCGGCGGGCCTTCCGGATCTGGCTGGAACAGCGCCGCGCCGCGCTGGTCGAGTTGGCGCCGGGCTACGAGCACCCCGGCGACCCCCGCCAGCCCGACAACGTCCATCGGCACTGACAGGCTGCCCGCACGATGAGCACCCTGAGGTTGGCTCTGGACATCGGCGGCACCAAGATCGCCGCCGGGCTCGTCGACGCCGGGGGCACCCTGCGCCACCAGACCCGCCAGCCCACCCCGCGCAGCACCGACCCCGAGGAGGTCTGGGCCGCCGCCGCCCGCGCCCTGGGCGACGCGCTGCGGGCCGCCGACGGTCAGGTCAGCGGGGTCGGTATCGGCTCGGCCGGGCCGATCTCGGTGCCCGACGGCACCATCAGCCCGATCAACACCCCGGCCTGGCAACGCTTTCCGGTGGTGGACCGGGTTGCCGAGCTGGTGCCCGGGGTTCCGGTGCGGCTGGCCGGTGACGGCCTGTGCATGGCGCTGGGAGAGCACTGGCGTGGCGCCGGGAAGGGCGCGGCCTTCCTGCTGGGCATGGTGGTCTCCACCGGGATCGGCGGGGGACTGGTGCTCGACGGGGCGTCCTATCGGGGCCGCACCGGCAACGCCGGGCACGTCGGGCACGTCGTCGTCGACGTCGACGGCCCGCGCTGCGCATGCGGCGGGCGGGGCTGCGCCGAAGCGATCGCCAGCGGGCCGCGGATGACGGCCTGGGCCCGCGAGCAGGGCTGGACGGGTTCGGACGCGAAGGAACTGGCGCAGGCCGCCGCCGGCGGCGACCCGATCGCGGTGGCGGCCTTCGACCGCGGCGCGCGGGCCATCGCGGCCCTGATCGCCTCGGTGGCCGCGGTGTGCGACCTGGACCTGGTGGTCCTCGGCGGCGGCGTCGGCAAGTCCGGCCCGGTGCTCTTCGACCCCCTGCGCGCCGCGCTGGCCGAGTACGCCGCCCTGGACTTCACCGCCGGGGTCCGGGTGGTACCCGCCGCCCTGGGTGGGGAGGCCGGCCTGGTCGGCGCCGCCGCGCTGCTGCGCCCCCCGCCGTCCTCTCGCGGCCGAGGCCCGGGCGGCCATGGTGCACAATCATTCTCATCAACATCATCGCCATCGCCCTTGTGATCGCGGCCGCGGCACTCATCGTGGCCGCGGTGTTCGCCACCTCGCAGCGCCCCGCATTGCGTCACGCGCTGGTGTCGGCCGGCCTGTTCGTCCTGCTGGGCGCGATGGCACTCGGGATCAACGCCGGGTGGCTGGCGGCCCTGGACACGTCCGTGGAAGCGTGGCTGGAGACCTTCCGGACCAACGAGCGGCGGATCGAGGCCGGCAAGGTGTTCCGCTACATCGGCGAACCCCGTCACATGGCCGTCGCCGGAATGGTCGGGGGAGGGTTGCTGGCGCTGGTGGCCCGCTCGCCGGTTCCGGCCGCACTGGTGGTCGGCGCGGTCGGGCTGGGATTCGTGGTCGAGCACGCCCTCAAGGCCACGGTGACGCGGACCTCCACCGCCGTCGCCGAGATGCAGGGTCTACCGCTTAACTACCACGAGCACGGCTTCCCGTCCGGCCACGTCACCGGCAGCCTGGCGCTGCTCGGGACCATCGCGGTCTGCCTGGGCGCCGGACGGTCGCGGCCGGTTCGGGCGGCGCTGGGCGCCGTGGTTGCCGCCGCCGCCGTGGCCGTCGCCTTCCTGGCCGTCTACACCCGCGCGCACACCTTCACCGAGGTGGTCGGCGGGGCGCTCCTGGGCTCGGCGATCGTGGTTCTGGCCGCCGCGCTCGCGGCTGTCTGGCGGCGGAACTCGGCAGCCTCCGTGCGCGAGCTGCACGCGGATTTGGGCCGCGAGCGCCGGCCACGGTAGCCTTGCCGAGTTCCACCGAAGACCGTCGGTCACCGAGAGATCGGTCGAAGGTCCGGGGCTAACCCGGCGGCCCACGCAGGAGGATGACTCTCGCGGGTCTTCTGTGGTGCGCACGTACCCACCAGCAGGAGGCTCCGCATGGCCAATGTCGACAAAGCCGCCGCCGTCGCCGACATCGCCGAGCGGTTCCGGGGATCCACGGCCACCGTGGTCACCGAGTACCGCGGGCTGACGGTGGCCAATCTCGCCGAACTGCGCCGCTCGCTGGGCGGCACGGTCACCTACACCGTCGCCAAGAACACCCTCGTCAAGCGTGCCGCCGCCGAGGCCGGCATCGAGGGCCTCGACGAGCTGTTCGCCGGCCCGACCGCCATCGCCTTCGTCACCGGCGAGGCCGTCGACGCCGCCAAGACGCTCAAGAAGTTCGCCAAGGACAACAAGGCTCTGGTGATCAAGGGCGGCTACATGGACGGCCGCCCGCTCAGCGTCGACGAGGTCAACAAGATCGCCGACCTGGAGTCGCGCGAGGTGCTGCTGGCCAAGCTGGCCGGAGCGATGAAGGGCAACCTGGCCAAGGCCGCCGGGCTGTTCAACGCCCCGGCCGCCCAGGTCGCCCGGCTGGCCGCGGCACTGCAGGAGAAGAAGTCCGGCGAGACCGCCGCCTAGCACGACCCCACACCCACCGACGACCCCGCACCCACGAAAGGAACCGACATGGCGAAGATGAGCACCGACGACCTCCTCGAGGCGTTCAAGGAGATGACCCTGCTCGAACTCAGCGAGTTCGTGAAGAAGTTCGAGGAGGTCTTCGAGGTCACCGCGGCCGCACCGGTGGCCGTGGCCGCGGCCGCCCCGGCCGGCGGTGGCGGCGGCGGTGGCGGCGAGGCCGCTGAGGAGCAGGACGAGTTCGACGTCATCCTCGACGAGGCCGGTGACAAGAAGATCGGCGTGATCAAGGTGGTCCGCGAGATCGTCTCGGGCCTGGGCCTCAAGGAGGCCAAGGACCTCGTCGACGGCGCCCCCAAGCCGGTGCTGGAGAAGGCCAAGAAGGAAGCCGCCGAGGAGGCCAAGGCCAAGCTGGAGGCCGCTGGCGCCAAGGTCACCGTCAAGTAGGCCCCGCCGGGCCCCGACGCGATCGCAGGCCCCCGCCGCCCCCCGGGTCGGCGGGTGTTTGCGCGCTGCCGGACAAACCCCGTCGCACCCCCGGCGACGTGCGCTACAGTGAGCCAAACCACAGTCGTCACTGTGGGCATCATTTTGGGCGGAAGGATTCGCGTGGGTACCGCTATCGAGGTCGAGAACCTGTCCAAATCGTTCGGATCCCAGAATATTTGGGATGACGTCACCCTGACGATCCCGGCCGGCGAGGTCAGCGTCATCCTGGGCCCCTCGGGTACCGGCAAGTCGGTGTTCCTCAAGTCCCTGATCGGCCTGCTGCGTCCCGAGCGCGGCAGGATCATGATCGACGGCACCAACATCATCGAGTGCTCCGCCAAGGAGCTCTACGAGATCCGCACCCTGTTCGGCGTCATGTTCCAGGACGGCGCGTTGTTCGGCTCGATGGACATCTACGACAACACCGCCTTCCCGCTTCGCGAGCACACCAAGAAGAAGGAAAGCGAGATCCGCGAGATCGTCATGGAGAAGCTCGAGATGGTGGGCTTGATGGG
>CAYXOM010000082.1:0-4441 GCA_964466565.1 uncultured Mycobacterium sp. | reverse complement strand
CCCGCGCGCCCGGGGGGGGGTGCGCCCGCCGTCGCCGAGACCGAGCCGCTGGCCGACGATCGGGCCGGTCTGGAGGCGGCTCTCGACGCGCCGGCGGTGGACATCGCCGCCGAACCCGCGCCCGCCGTCGCCGAGCCGCTGGCCGCACTGATCGTTGGGCCGGAACCGGCTGCGCCCCAGGAGGTCCCCCAGAAAGTCCCCCAAGAGGTCTTGGTCACCTCGGTGATCACGGAGGTCGAGGGCGGCCCGCTCGACGGTGCGGGCAGCGACCCGCTGGCACCGGTCACCGACGCCGTTTCGCTGCTGGTGCTCGGCGCCGCGCGCCGGCAGATCCTGCCGGCGGCCTCCGAGAACGACCCGGCCGCGCTGGTGACCTCGTCGCAGGCCGTCACCGCCGACGGCCTGTCGGTGGCACCCGTCACGGTTTTCGCCGACGGAATCTTCCAGGGCACCCTCAACGCCACCAGCGAGCGCGGCCTGGATCTGACCTTCACCGCCCTCGGCGGCCGCACCGGCGGCAGCAACGGCGGCAAGCTGTTGCTGAACAGCGGCCCGGGCACCCCCACCGCGCAGGACTACACGCTGCTGCCCTACCGCACCTGGGACGACGCCGGAGCGGGCAAGGCAAGCGAGACCTGGCAGGTGCGGGTCAGCGAGGTCACCGGCTTCACCCAGTTCATCACCGGCATCCCGATCATCGGCCTGCTGGCCGGGCCGATCATCGACCTCCTGCAGCAGGCCCCCCTGCTCAGCGGACTGCTGGCCCCGATCATCGGGGCCTCGGTGGTGGCCACGGTGACCGCGAACGTCGCCGCCGAGGCACCCGGGCCGACCCCGCTGGCCTTCACCGAGATGGTGACCTCGTTCGACGGCGTCGAGATCAGCACCAACTTCTTCCCCGCCGCCGGCCTGTCGGCCGGCGACTCGGCGCCGACCGTCCTGAACGGACCGGGCCTTGGTTCCCCCGGGGATACCGATCCCTACCAGTTGGCGGGCACCTTCGGAACGGTCCCCGGCCTCGCGGTGCTGCGCGACGAGGGCTACAACGTGATCACCTGGGACCCGCGCGGCGAGTTCTCCTCCGGCGGCGTGCTGCAACTGGACAACCCGTTCTTCGAGGGCCGCGACGCCTCGGAGATCGTCACCTGGGCCGCCCAGAACCCGCTGGCGGAACTCGACGGACCCGACGATCCGGCGGTCGGCATGATCGGCGGCTCCTACGGCGGCGGGATCCAGATGGTCACCGCCGCCACCGATCCGCGAATCGATGCGATCGTCCCGAACGGCAACTGGTACTCGGCGATCGATGCGCTCTATCCCGACGACGTGTTCAAGTCCGCCTGGGCGGTGCTTCTCACGCTCGACCTTCTGCAGACCGGCGCGCGCATCAACAACCAGATCTATGAAGGAGCGCTGACGGGCCTGCTGGGCGGCTTCCTGTCCGAGACCTCCCAGGCCGTTCTGGCCAGCAGCGGGCCGACCTCGCTGCTCAACCAGCTCCAGGCGCCGACCCTGCTGCTGCAGGGCACCGTCGACGCGCTGTTCCCGCTGGACCAGTCGGTGCTCAACGCCGAGACCATCACCGCCAACCCGTTCGGGACCCCGGTGAAGCTGGGCTGGTTCTGCGGCGGTCACGGTGCCTGCCTGACCGGGACGGACACCACGCTGCAGGCCCAGCAGCTCCAACTGTTCGCCGACACCCTGGCCTGGCTGGGCACCTACGTCGCCGGCGAGGGCCAGGGCGCCGACGCAGTCCCGGTGTTCCAGTGGTGGGATCAGAACGTCGACCGCTACACCTCCGACCTGCTTCCGTTCGAAGCCGGGTTCAACAAGCCCGACCCCTACACCGCCACCGCTGCCGGCGGCGTCCTGGGGATCCTCCCGATCATCGGCGGGTCCGGACCGAACTCGTTCGCCTTCCCGTCCAACCTGATCTTCCCCACCGTGGCGGGCAACGCGATCAACGTGGATCTGACGCCTCCGGTCGGGGAGCAGATCGTCGGCGCCGCGCAGCTGAGCTTCACCTACCGCGGGCTGGGAACCAGTAACGCCGTCTACGCCCAGTTCATCGACAACGCCACCGGGCAGATCGTCGGCAACAACGTGACCGCGGTCCCGGTGACCCTTGACGGACGTGAGCGCACGGTGTCGATTCCGCTCAACGACATCGCCTACACGGTCGGCGAAGGCGACACCCTGACCCTGCAGATCACCGATTGGTCGGCGATCTTCTTCAATGCGGCCATCGGCGTGGTGGACATCTCCGACATTCAGGTCGACCTGCCGCTGCGGGCGGTCCCGCTCTAGGGGCCCGCCCCCGGTTCTAGCCCGGAAGCCGGTCGCGGCGCTTGGCGGCCCGACGGGTGTTGCGAAGACCGCGTGCGGGCTCGGCCCTCTCGGCCCCGCCGGAGTGCCCGGGTTCGCCGGAGTGCTCGGCCTCGCCGCTGTGCTCGGCGTCCTCAGCCGGCGCCGTTGCGGGCTTGCCGGAGCGGCGCAGGCGCCGCTGGGCCCTCTGGATCTTCTGTTTCTGGGTGCGCGCGTCGGGTTCGCCCGCCTTCTCATCCTCCGGTGCGCTCTTCGCCCTGACCTTGGCAGGTTTGGGCGGGGCCGGTGGCTTTTCGGCGACGAAGGACAGCGCGAAGGCGAGCACCGCGAGCACCGCGATCGCTGCCGCACCGCCGTAGACGGCGTAGAGCCACGGCCCGGCGGCCTCGCCGCTCAGCCAGATCTCCGTCAGCGCGGTCACCAGGATCAGACCGCCGGCCGCCGGGTGCAGCACCGCCGACCACGCGCGCAGTCGCAGCGCGAGTTCCGGTGTGGGCCGGTCCCGGGGAGTCTTCGTCCGCGCCCGCAGCGAGGGGCGCAGGGTGGCCAGAACCGGCATCGCGGCCGCGGCGACGGTCAGGCCTGTGGCGATCCGGCCGGCGGTACCCAGCGAGGCCGGGAGGTCCCCGGTGAGCACCCACCATCGGGGGATCACGAAGAGGAAGAACATCAGGGCGCCCAGCCCCGACAGGCACAGGTGCAATGCCCTGGCAGCGCGCCGCCCCATCGGTCTCCTCGACTGCAGTGGTTCGCACCCGGGTCTTCCCACCCAAGTCGTGCGGGGCGCGGCCCGTCCGGGCCGCACCCAAGTCGTCCGGGGCGCGGCCCGTCCGGGCCGCACCCCGAACGAGTGCGGAGGATGCGGGATTTGAACCCGCGAGGGCTGTTAACCCAACCCGCGTTCCAGGCGAGCGCCATAGGCCACTAGGCGAATCCTCCGCCGGTCATGGTAACCGACCGGGGCCGTCGCCCCGAACGGCCGGTGCCGGGTGT
Organism: uncultured Mycobacterium sp.; assembly: GCA_964466565.1. Taxonomy (GTDB): domain Bacteria; phylum Actinomycetota; class Actinomycetes; order Mycobacteriales; family Mycobacteriaceae; genus Mycobacterium. The sequence continues at coordinate 1,123 of CAYXOM010000082.1, read as the reverse complement.
GACCGGCGGCGATCGTCCGCGTACTAGACTTTGGCCCGGACCCCGCGCGGCGTCCATCCTGTGAACTCCCCCAGGGCTGGAAGGCAGCAAGGGTCAGCGGGCTCTGGCGGGTGCGCGGGGTCCCCTCGACGGCGAAAGGCCCGCGGTGTCGCTTCTGTCGCTCAGCCGTGACGAGCTGCGAGAGCGGCACGCCCGGCTGAGCGGTCGCTACGCCGATCTGCGTGCGGCCGGACTGGCCCTCGACCTCACCCGGGGAAAACCGTCGGCCGAGCAGCTCGACCTGTCCAACGCGCTGCTGGGCATGCCCGGTGTGGGCGGCTTCCGCGACCCCGAGGGCACCGACACCCGCAACTACGGCGGGCAGCAGGGCCTGCCTGGACTGCGGGTGATCTTCGCCGAGCTGCTGGGGGTCCCGGCGGCCAACCTGGTGGCGGGCAACAACGCCAGCCTGGAACTCATGCACGACACGCTGGTGTTCTCGATGCTGCACGGCGGGGTGGACTCGCCACGGCCGTGGGCGGCCGAACCGGCGGTGAGGTTCCTGTGCCCCTCGCCGGGTTACGACCGTCACTTCGCGATCACCGAGAGCCTCGGGGTGGAGATGATCGCGGTGCCCATCGCCGACGACGGGCCCGACGTCGAGATGGCGGCCGAACTCGCCGCCGCCGACCCGGCGATCAGGGGCATGTGGTGCGTTCCGACCTACTCGAACCCGACCGGGTCAGTTTACTCGCCGGAGGTCGTCCGGCGGTTGGCGCAGATGCCCACGGCGGCGGTGGATTTCCGGCTTTTCTGGGACAACGCCTACCCGGTGCACACGCTGACAGCCGACTACGTCGCCCCGGTGGACGTGCTGGGCATGGCTGGCGAGGGCGGAAACCCCAACCGGCCGTACATCTTCGCGTCGACCTCCAAGATCACCTTCGCCGGGGCCGGCGTCAGCTTCCTGGGCGCCTCGGCGGACAACATCGCCTGGTATCTGGGCCACGCGGCCAGGAAATCGATCGGGCCGGACAAGGTGAACCACCTGCGGCATCTGCGCTTCTTCGGCGACGCCGAGGGTGTCCGGCGGCACATGCAGCGCCACCGGGAAGTGCTCGCGCCGAAGTTCGCCCTGGTGATC
>CAYXOM010000081.1:0-1758 GCA_964466565.1 uncultured Mycobacterium sp. | reverse complement strand
CCGTTAGACCGGCGGCGCCGGCCCGCCGGTCTAACGGTGAGTATTTCGCCAGCGTCGCGAGCATCCCGGCCGCCGAGTGCGGCCAGCTGAAATCCTCCGCGCGCCGGCGCGCGCCCGCCCGCCGCTGCTCCTCCGGGCGGTGTAGCAGTCGTGCCACCGCACCGGCCAGTGCCCGCGGATCGTTGTCGGCGGCTAGACCGCTGTCAGGGGTGAGAATCTCGCTCAGCGCCGAGGTCCGCGACACCACCGCCGGGGTGCCGCAGGCCAGTGCCTCCAGCGCGGCCAGTCCGAATGTCTCATGCGGCCCCGGCGCGATGGCGACATCGGCGCTGGCGAGCAGTTGCGCGACCACCGGACGCGACTCGATGAACCCGGTGAAGCGGACCGGCAGGCCGACCGCTCTGCGCTGCAACCGGGAACGCAGCGGACCGTCGCCGGCGATGACCAGCCGGGCGTCGACGCCGCCTGCGCGAAGCTCGGCGAGGGCATCGATGCTGCGGTCGACGCGCTTTTCGACGGACAACCGGCCGCAGTGCACGATCAGCGGCCGGCCCGGACCGGCCAGCCGCAGCCGGGTCTGCCCGCAGTAGCGGCGCGGGTGGAAGGTTTCGAGGTCGACGCCGAGTGGCACGGTGACGATGTTCGCCGCACCGATGCGCTCGAACTCCGCCCGCGCGAAACCTGTGGTGCACAGCACAGCGTCGTAGTCGGCCGCCGTGCGCCGGTTGGCGAAGTCGGCGACCCGGCGCGCCAGCGGGCCGGGCAGGATCTGGCCGGTCAGCCGGTCGAGCCGTTCGTGGGAGACCATCACCGTGCGGACCCCGCGACGCACGCCCCACGCTCCCAGCGGGCGGAGAGTGAACCGGTCGGACACCTCGATGGCGTCGGGTCGCAACTCTTCGAGCAGCCGGATCACCGGGGTGACCGGAACAGCCCGGTAACCTCCGGTCAGCGGAATGCGAAGGGCCGGGAGAGTGATCCGGCTCACCCCGGTGGGCAACCTGTCGGTGGCGGCCTCCGCGCCGGGGACGATCAGCCAGACCTCGTGGCCGGCCGCGCGGTACTCGGCGCCGAGTCGGTCGACCGCGGTGCGCAGCCCGCCCGACCTCGGACCGTAGAAGTTGGCGACCTGGACGATGCGCATCACAACCGTCTACCGCGACCCGGTGTGGGACGGCCATTGGGACACCGACTTCGGCATGAACTGCCGCTGAACTCACAGGAAAGCCGTTAACCCCGGCCAGGTAGGGTTCCCAGGTGGCTGCTGTGGGGCTGGGGCTGCCGGGGTTCGGTGACCTGATCCGCGCCCCGCTTCGCGCTGCCGGCGCCGGGCTGGATCTCGCCGTCACGACCGCCGCGGCGGCGGCCGGCCTGGCCGTCGAATCGGTCGGCGGCCCGCCCGCCCGCCGGACCGCGGTGAACCGGTCCCGGCACTGGATCGAGGTCCGCGGCCTGCGGGGACCGGACGCCGGGCGGATCGGCAAACAGGTCATCGCCGACCTGCAGGCCTTGCCCGGCGTCGTCGAGGCCGTCCTCAACCACTCCACCTCCCGCGCCGTGATCACCGTCACCCCCGGCGGCCCCGGCCGCCGCGACCTGGCGGCGGCGATAACCGGAGCCGAACGGCGGGCCGGGGCTCCGCGACATCCCGGCGGCGCCTCCCCCGGGCACCGGCCCCCCACCCTGCCCGGCGACGACGTGCTGCTCGCCGCGCGGATGTGGGCGGCCTCGGCATCGGCGGCCGGTCTGGTCCTGGCC
>CAYXOM010000080.1:0-1805 GCA_964466565.1 uncultured Mycobacterium sp. | reverse complement strand
CGCCACCGCCGCCCAACGTCCCGCCCCCGCCGCCGCCTCCGTGACCCGGCGTCGGGCCGACCATCCGGCCGGTGCCCACCCGGTCGCGCAGCCGTCCACGGTGTCCCCCGTCCCTCTCGCCGGCGACGTCCGCAGCGACGACGCGCGCGATCTGCCCAGCCGCACCGACCCGCTGTCGGCGTCGCTCTGCGAGGTCGTCGGCGGCCCGGTCGGTCGGCACGCGCTGATCGGCCGGACTCCGCTGATGACACCGCTGCGGGTGATGTTCGCCATCGCACTGGTGTTCCTCGCGCTGGGCTGGTCCACGAAAGCGGCGTGCCTGCAGACGATCGGCACCGGTACCCCCGACCAGAAGGTGGCCAACTGGCAGAATCAGCGGGCCTACTTCGCGCTCTGCTACTCCGACACCGTGCCGCTCTACACCGCGGAACTGTTGAGCCAGGGCAAGTTTCCCTACAAGTCGAGCTGGATCGAGAAGGACCCGTCCGGACAGCCGCAGGTCCGCTATGACGGCGAGCAGGCAGTGCGCCACATGGAGTACCCGGTGCTCACCGGGCTGTACCAGTACGTGTCGATGAGCCTGGCCAAGACTTACACCGCAGTGGCCACCTCGACCGCCTGGCCGGTGCTGGCGGGGGTCGCCGAAGTGGTGATGTTCTTCAACATCGCCGCCTTAGGCCTGGCGCTGGGCTGGCTGGCCACGGTGTGGGCGACCGCGATGCTGGCCGGCCGGCGGATCTGGGACGCCGCACTGGTGGCCGCCTCCCCGATCGTCATTTTCCAGATCTTCACCAACTTCGACGCGCTGGCGACCGCGCTGGCCACCGGGGGCCTGCTGGCTTGGGCCCGCAGGCGCCCCGCGCTGGCCGGGGTGCTCATCGGGCTGGGGGTGGCGGCCAAGCTCTACCCCGCGCTGTTGCTGCTGCCGCTGGCGGTCCTGGGCCTGCGCACCGGACGATTACCCGAGGTGGCCCGTACCGCGGGGGTGGCCGTCGTGACCTGGCTGGCCGTCAATGCCCCGATCATGGCGCTCTACCCGCGCGGCTGGTCGGAGTTCTTCCGGCTCAACGCCCGCCGGCCCGCCGACATGGACTCGCTCTACAACGTCGTCAAGAGCTACACCGGATGGCCGGGCTTCGACCCCGGACTGGGTTTCTGGGAGCCACCGTTGGTGCTCAACGGCGTCGTCGCCGCACTGTTCGCGGCGTGCTGCACAGCGATCGCCTGGATCGCGCTGACCGCGCCGCGCCGTCCGCGGGTCGCGCAGGTGGCGTTCCTGGTCGTGGCGGCGTTCCTGCTCACCAACAAGGTGTGGAGTCCGCAGTTCTCGCTGTGGCTGGTGCCGCTGGCCGTCCTGGCCCTGCCGCACCGCCGGATCCTGCTGGCCTGGATGACCCTGGACGCCCTGGTGTGGGTGCCCCGGATGTACTTCCTCTACGGCGAACAGAACAAGGGCCTGACCGAGCAGTGGTTCACCACCACGGTCCTCCTGCGCGACCTGGCCGTCCTCGGGCTCGTCGCACTGGTGATCCGCCAGATCTACCGCCCCGCCGAGGACCTGGTGCGCGGCCCAGCACCCGCGCACGGGGTCGACGACCCGGCCGGCGGGGTGTTCGACGGCGCGCCCGACGCGTTCCCCGAGCGCTGGCCCGCCCGGCTGCGACCGCGCGGGGTCGCCGGCACCCGGGAACCGGTCCGCGACAAGGTACCGCTGAGCTGATTTCGCTGATCAGGCCCGCCCCTGTAACCTGAGCAGGTTGCCGACGCAGGCGACCCTCCTGTCACGCCATCGGGGCGTGGCCGCG